>DATCLP010000570.1:0-4737 GCA_036563855.1 Steroidobacteraceae bacterium
GTTTCGAGGTGCGCGCGCGTGAAGAGTCTTCGTCGTAATAATTCACCGTGAGGGTCACATCGGTGCTTTCGGTGGGCGTGAGACGGAACGCGAACCTGGCGGCCCATTGATCGCGGCCGTCGATGTCGTTTCCCGTATACAGATTCTTCGTGAAGCCGTCTCGCTCGTAGCTGATCGCGGCGATGCGCATCGCCGCGGTTTCGCCGACCGGCACGTTCAAAGCTCCCTTCGCTTTGATCTCGCCGTAGTTCCCGGCTTGCACCTCGATATCTGCGCCGAACTCGTCCAGGACGGGCTTTCTCGGAATGACGTTGACGGCGCCGCCGGTTGCGTTGCGGCCGTAAAGAGTGCCTTGCGGGCCGCGCAGCACTTCGACGCGCTCGATGTCGAAGTATTCGGTTTCGAACAAGCGCGGCGTCTTGATGGGCATCGTATTGAAATGAATCTCGACGCCCGAATCCGAGCTCGCACCGACCGAAGAAACGCCGATGCCGCGGATCTGAAAGTTCGAGCTCGTGAAATTCGTCTTGCTGTATTGAACGTTCGGAATATTGAACTGCAGGTCGGTCGCCTGATCGATCTGGCGCCGCTCGAGCTGCGTCGCATCAAATGCGGACACGGCAATCGGAACGTCGACCAGCGCTTCTTCCTTGCGCTGCGCGGTCACGATGACCCGCTCGATCGCTTCATCCCTCGGAGACTCCGCCGCCCACGCAGCCTGCTGAGCCAGCGCCAATGTCGAAGCCACAGCCCACGCAATAGAACCACGCCGAAATGCGTTTCGATCCCCCATCATGGCCGACTCCTCGTTGATAGTTGTTTGCTTCCCCGCCCGACGTTCCGACGTCGCAATGCGAACAGCCGAGATCGCATCACGCGGAAGTATGTCACTTTGGACGCAGAGTCCAAAGATTCGACATGCAGTCCAAGCCAGGGCGGGTTTGCGGTTCTCGTAGCTATTTAGCGAGGCAGAACACGGTAGGGGACATACGCTGCCGGCGTTCGTGGGCATCGCGCTTCCCCTCGAATCGGCGAGCGCGCCTCCGCTGGTCGCAGGCTTACCTGCAGGCGCGCATTAGTCTCTTGGACAGGTCTAGAACTCGGCGAACTTCGCCTCGATGATTTCCGCTTCGGCAGCGCAACCGATCTCCCGGATCGAGTTCGGCGCCGGGAAGAATTCCTCGGTCAGGTCCTTGCCGCCGGCCGCACGCCAACGGACCTTTGTAACGACCGTCTTGAAGGTGTGGCTGTTGCTCAGCCATAGGCGATTGTTCTGATCGTCGCACGCGCCCTCGAATTTCAGCGACACGAACGTGCTCGCATCGGCTTCCTCAGCCCCATGGCTCGCAGCGCCGAAGATCAAAATGGCGATTACCAGCGCCGTCGAGACGATCGAAATCGATCTGGTCACGACATTCTTCCTCCTGGTGCGCCGCCCGCCTTCTTGCGTCGCGTGCGTGACGCACCTTTGCCCCCGGAAATCCGCCCGCGTGACGTAGATCCGTCAACGAGCAGGCAGTCCAAAATATAGCCCCTCCCGAGCCGCATCGCATGTGTCGAACGGCTCGTTCGGCGGAAAAAACGCGAAACCGGTCGCACCCCGAACGACCCCGTTCGCTGCCGCTTTGCCGGAGCAACCGGGTAAGCGCGACTCTAGCCGGCAGCGGATGAACGATGCATGACCGCCAGCGTTGTGCGGCAGGTCACAACGCGCACTCGCTCTCATCGATTGTCGCAACAACGTTGTGCGCCACTGCCCATCGCGGATTCATCAACTTCCCTACGCTTTATGTGCAGTCTGCATTCAGGGGCGGGGATTTCATCCTTGTTGTCGCTGTTTCAAAAGAGTCGAATTCGTCACACGCGAGCCGGCATAGCCTTCGCCGAGGGCGCTTTTGCCCTCTGTATCGTGAAGCGCGAACCGGGCAGCAAGCCGTCGATCGACTATTGCGCGACCCACGCGATGGGCCCCGAGCGCACCGCTGCGATCAAAGCGACGATCGACAAGCTCGCCGCGCAGCGCCTGCCGATGTGCGCGGTCGTGGACGGCGACGACTATCAGCTCGTGCAGGTCGAGGCCCCGGAGGTGCTGCCCTCCGAGGTGCGGGCCGCAGTCCGCTGGCGCCTCAAGGATGCGATCGGTTTCAGCGTCGACGAAGCGGCGATCGACGTCTTCGAGGTTCCCGAGCCTGCTCGACGCACCCAGACCAAGATGCTGTTCGCCGTCGCGGCGCGCAACTCCGCGGTCCAACGCATCGCGAGCGGATTGAAACCCGCTTCGCGAGGCTTCGAGGCGATCGACATTCCGGAGCTTTGCCTGCGCAACGTGGGCGCATGCCTGCCCCAGAACGCCAAGGGCCTGGCCATTTTGGGGTTCCACGACGGGTTTGCACAGCTGGTGATCATGCGCGACTCGACGCTGTATGTGGCGCGCCGCATCGACTTGCGCGGAGGTTTCAATCCTCACGCCGAATCTCGAGACGAATTCGATGCCGCGACGCTCGCGCTCGAAGTACAGCGCTCGCTCGATTACTACGAGAGCCACTACGACCAGTCGCCGATCGGCGATCTCGTCCTCGCACCGTTGGACGATACCGCACGCAAGCTTGCTGCGGCGCTCGAGGAGGAAACGAGCTTGCGCATTTCCGTATTGGACGTGCGCGAACAATTCATCGTCTACAAGAGCGGCGAGGCGGTCACCGACTGGCCGTCGCTCATGGCGCTCGGCGCGGCTCTGCGCCATGACGGTGCGGAAGCGTAGCCATGCGCCAGCAGATCAATCTGTACCAACCGACCCTGAGCGAGACGCGGCATCCGATGTCGTTCCTCGCTTTGCTCGCCGCCGTCGCGGTGATGGTCGGCGGCCTCGGCGTTCATTCGTGGCTCGTGAACCGACAGGTTGCAGCGCTCGAGCAGACCGTCGCGGATTTGCAAGCTCGACACGCCGAACAGGAGGCGCTGCTTGCGACGGCTGAGAATTCGCCGCGCGAAGATGCTGCGGCACTCGAACAGCGAGTCCGCAATTTGGAACGAACAGTGCACGAGCGACACGCTGCGCTGGAAATTCTCCGATCGGGCGCAGCAGGTCAAACGCTCGGATTTGCCGCGCGCATGGAGGCTCTCGCCCGACGCCACGTCGACGGCTTGTGGATCGATACGCTCGTTCTCTCCGGGACGAACGGCTCGATGTCGCTCGGCGGCGGTACGCTCGATCCCGACATCGTGCCCACGTATCTGCGCAACCTCGCGCAGGAAAGCATCTTGCGCGGTACGCGGTTCGACGATTTCGTGATCGAACGCTCGAGCGAAGCCAAGGATGATGAGCATAGCAGCGCGCCGCACGTGCGCTTCCGAGCCGGCAACAAAGCCCTGGAGACGGATGCCGCCCAGGAGGCCGCATCATGAAGATGCCCGCCGCGCTCGAGAAGCTCGGAAGCCGCTTCGATGCTCTGTCGCCGCGCGAGCGCGTGCTCGTGGCTGTGGCCCTGCTCGTAGCGATCGCGATGCTATGGACGCTTTCGATCTCCGATCCGCTCGCGTCGCGCCGCCGTGCGTTGGAGGCGGAGCGCAACTCGCTCGAGCAAAACATCGCCGCCCTCAAGCTCGGCATCGACTCTGCGACGAGCGCCGAGCTTCTCGCCAAGGAAACCCAGCTCCAAAAGGAATTGGCGGACGTCGACGCGAAGCTCGTAGCCACAGCCGCGGGTCTGATTCCGCCGCAGCGCATGGTCCAGGTCATCTACGACGTGTTGAGCCGCCAACGCGGCGTGAAGCTCATCAGTCTGCACAACAAGCCGGCTGCGAGCCTCGTGCCGCCGACTTCGGCATCGACAACGACCGAGACGGAATCCGGATCGGAAGCTGTATCCGAGGCCGAATCGGAGCTCGTCGGCCCGTTCGTTCATCCGGTCGAGATCGTCGTCGAAGGCGCGTATCTCGACGTGCTCGAGTATCTGCGCGCGCTCGAGGCGCTCGAATGGCGCTTCTATTGGAAGGTGCTCGAGCTCAAGACGGTTCGCTATCCGCTCAACCGCGTGCGGATCGAGCTGTCGACGCTCAGCATGGACAAGGAGTGGATCGGCGTATGAGCAACCCGACCCGCTCGCACCTTGCGGCCTTCGCGCTTGGCCTCATCGCCGCGCTCGCGAGCGCGAATTCGACCGCGGACGACCGTCTCGTCGACCCGACTCGTCCGCCGATGTTCAAAACACCGGAGCCCACGCGCCAAAGCGCGCTGAAGCTCGAAGCGGTGCTGTCGTCCGGTACGACGCGCGTCGCAATCGTCAACGGCAAGCTCGTTCGCGCCGGAGATCGCATCGGTGCTGCGCACATCACCGAAATCCTTGCGCACGGCATTCGCTACACGCTGAACGGCCGTGCGCACGAATTGCATTTGGGAACGTACGCGCTGCCGGTGAAGAGACCTGCTGCGCACGAGGATGAAACATGAGCAGGTTGAATCGCATCATCGTCGCGCTCGCCCGCTGTTCGGCGGGCTTCGCTTGCGCGTTCTTCATGGCAACGGCGGCAGCGCAGCAACTGCAAGCCGATACTCCGGAACGGGCTCCGAACGGCCCGCGCTTCGACATTCACGTCGAGGACGCACCGGCACGCGCCTTCTTCCTCGGACTCGTCGAGGGCACGCCGTACAACATGCTCGTCGACCCGCAAGTGTCGGGACGCATTTCGTTGCAGCTCAAGCAGGTCACGATCGAAGAAGCGCTCGAGGCCGTGCGC
>DATCLP010000571.1:0-5834 GCA_036563855.1 Steroidobacteraceae bacterium
GTACCCAATACTCCCACGGCCTGCTGCGTAAATTGCGCAGTCCTGCGTTCACGCCGGCGACATAGGCATTGAGGATCTCGCGGTCGCTTTCGGTTGCTTCCTGCAGCACTTGGCGCGCAACACTGCGGAACCCGTGAATGCGCAACCGCTTGTCCGACTCGATCAGCGAGGGTCCAAGGAGCTCGGCCATTTCCCCGGCGGCAGCCCGCCTCAACAAGTCCATTTGGAAGAAGCGGTCCTGCGCGTGCGCATAACCGGTTCCGAAAGCGAGATCGGCACGCGTCCGCGCGGTGATCGTCGGCGTGCCGTTGGCATCGCGCTCGATTGTAATTGGTTCAGCAGGTCCGGACAGGCTAACTTCGCCGTCGAGTTGCGGCAGGCTCGCACGCAAAGCCATCCATAGCGCCAGCGCGGCAGCAACGATCAAGAGCGCTGCACCCGCCAGCAGTCGGCGCACGATGCGCATCATCGGCAGGACTCAGGGTCTCACTTCGAGAATCTTCATCGAATTCGTCTTACCGGACACACCGGTCAGCTCGCCTTTGGTCAGAATGATGCGGTCGCCGACTTCCACCATGCCCTGTCCGAGCAGCGTGCGGAAGATGTCCGCATAGACCTTTTGCGGGTCGGTGTGCGTGATGTCGAAGTTTACCGGATAGACACCGCGATAGAGCATGACCCTTCGTCGGGTCGCCTCGTGCCGCGTAAAGGCGTAGATTGGGATGTCGGCACGGATACGCGACATGCAAAGCGGCGTCGAGCCGGACTCGGTCAGCGCGACGATGGCTTTTACATTCAAGTGATTGGCCGTGTACATCACAGCCATGGCGATCGCCTCGTCCGTGCGCTCGTAGACGTGGTCGGCTTCGCGACGGTACCGGATCGGGCTGTGCGCGGACTCGTATTTCTCGGCGCCCATGATGACCTGCGCCATTGCCTCGACGGCTTTGACGGGATACTTGCCGACGGCGCTTTCCCCCGAAAGCATCACGGCATCGGTTCCGTCCATCACGGCGTTGGCCACATCCGAAACCTCCGCACGCGTCGGGACCGGATTGTGGATCATCGATTCCATCATCTGCGTCGCCGTGATCGCGACGCGATTGCGCCTGCGCGTTGCTGCGATGATGTGTTTCTGGAGGCCGGTCAGCTCTGCGTAGCCGACTTCGACGCCGAGATCGCCGCGCGCGACCATGACGGCATCGCTTGCCTGAATGATGCGATCAAGATTGACGAGCGCTTCGCTGCGCTCGATCTTCGCCACGAGGTAGCCGTATCCGCCCTCCTTGCGCAACAGGTGGCGCGCTTCCTCGATGTCGCCGCCGTCGCGTGCGAATGACACGGCGAGATAATCGACGCCGAGCTCGGCTGCGAGACGAATGTCCGCACGGTCCTTTTCGGTCAGCGCACCGGCCGACAACCCGCCGCCTTGTTTGTTGATGCCCTTGTTGTCGGAGAGTTGTCCGCCGACGACGACGCGCGTGCGAATGCGCGGACCGTCCACATCGATCACTTCGAGCACGATCTGGCCGTCGTCCAGTAACAGGTTGTCGCCGGGTTTGACGTCTTTCGGGAGATTCTTGTACGCCACCCCGACCGTCGCTTGATTCCCTGCTTTCGGATCGAGGCTGACGTCGAGCGTGAAGATCGCATCCTCGACGAGTTGGATCGGCCCGTTCGCAAATCGCTCGATACGGATCTTCGGTCCTTGCAGATCGCCCAGTACCGCGACCCATTTGCCGACCTGTTCGGCAACCTCGCGCACCATTTTGACGCGGTGGATGTGCGCTTCCGGCTCGCCATGGGAGAAATTGATGCGCACGACATCGGCCCCCGCACGGATCATCTCCGCGAGCGTCTTCGGATTGTCCGTGGACGGTCCGAGCGTCGTCAGAATTTTCGTGCGTCGAAGCATGGCGACGGGGTCAACCTACGAGCGGTCTTTCGACGATATTGGCAAATCCCACGAGCGAGATCATCTCGGAGGTTGCCCGCAGTAACGCGTCCGAGATCCCTCTCTACGCCGCCGCTCAGCCGTTCGCGCGAGCTTCGAGCGCTGCAACCGCGGGAAGCTTCTTGCCTTCGAGAAATTCGAGGAATGCGCCGCCGCCGGTCGAGATGTAGGAAATATCGTCGCCCACTCGATATTTCTCGATCGCCGCAAGCGTGTCGCCGCCTCCAGCGATCGAGAACGCCGGGCTGCGCGCAATGGCCTGAGCAATGACGCGCGTACCTTCGCCGAACTGGTCGTACTCGAACACGCCCACAGGTCCGTTCCAGACGATCGTGCCGGCCTTTTCGCACATGCGTGCAAAGCTTTCCGCGGTATCCGGGCCAATGTCGAGGATCATCTCGTCGGATGCGACCTCGCTGACCTTCTTGACGTCGGCTTCGGCGTTTGCGGAGAACTCCTTTGCGACCACGACGTCGGTCGGCAATGGAATTTCGACGTTCGAGCTGCGCGAGCGTTCGAGCAATCCCTTGGCGATGTCGATCATCTCCGACTCGACGAGCGACTTGCCGACGTTGTAACCGGCTGCAGCGATGAACGTGTTCGCAATGCCGCCGCCGACGATCAGCTTGTCGACCTTCGTCAACAATGTCTCGAGCACCGTGAGCTTCGTCGAGACCTTCGAACCCGCGACGATGGCAATCAGCGGCCGCTTGGGTTTCTCGAGCGCAGTTTCCAATGCGACGAGCTCGTTCATCAGCAGCGGACCCGCACAGGCCACCGGCGCGAAGCGCGCAACGCCGTGCGTGCTCGCCTCGGCACGGTGCGCAGTCCCGAAGGCATCCATGACATAGATGTCGCAGAGCGCGGCCATCTTGCGCGCAAGCTCTTCGTTGTCCTTCTTCTCTCCCTTGTTGAATCGCACGTTCTCGAGCAGCACCACTTCACCGGGCGCAGCTTCGACGCCGTCGAGCCAGTTCTTCTCGAAGCGGACCTTGACGCCGAGCAGCTCGGACAAACGCTTCGCGACAGGCGCCAGAGAGAACTCTTCGTCGTACACGCCTTCCTCGGGCCGCCCGAGGTGCGACATGACCAGCACGCGCGCACCCGCATCCTTGGCGTGCTGAATCGTGGGCAAGGCTGCCCGAATGCGGGCATCGCTCGTCACGACGCCGTTCTGAACCGGCACGTTCAAGTCTTCGCGAATCAATACGCGCTTGCCGCGCAAGTCTAGATCGGTCATTCGCAGAATGGGCATGGGAGACTCCGCAACGCTGCTGGGTCTTCGACCTTGGGCTCAAGGCCAGGAGGACGAGAACAACGCGGCCTGTCGGCTACCAGCTCCGGACTCCGGCCAGCGTCCGGAGTCCGAAACCGACGGCAGCCGAACGGCCGCCGGTCATTTCGCAATGACGCGCACCATCTCCAAAATCTTGTTCGAGTAGCCCCACTCGTTGTCGTACCAGGCAACGACTTTCACGAACGTGGGATCGAGCTGGATGCCGGCCTCCGCATCGAAGATCGACGTGCGCGGATCGCCGCGAAAATCGGTCGCGACCACTTTGTCTTCCGTGTAGCCGAGCACGCCTTTCATCGGGCCTTCCGAGGCGGCCTTCATCGCCGCACAGATCTGGTCGTACGTCGTCTCCTTGTTCAGCTCGACCGTGAGGTCGACGACGGAGACGTCCGATGTCGGCACACGGAAGGCCATGCCGGTCAGCTTCTTGTTCAGCTCCGGAATCACCTTGCCGACGGCCTTCGCGGCGCCCGTCGATGACGGGATGATGTTTTCGAGAATGCCGCGGCCACCGCGCCAATCTTTGTTCGACGGCCCGTCGACCGTCTTTTGCGTCGCCGTAGCGGCGTGAACGGTCGTCATCAAGCCGCGCTTGATACCGAAGTTGTCGTGGAGCACTTTGGCGAGCGGCGCCAAGCAATTGGTCGTACAGGACGCGTTGGAAATGATCGCCTGGCCGGCATACGTGTTGTGGTTCACGCCGTAGACGAACATCGGCGTGTCGTCCTTCGACGGCGCCGACATGATGACCTTCTTGGCGCCCGCGGCGATGTGTTTCTCCGCCGTTTCCTTGGTGAGGAACAATCCGGTCGACTCGACGATGATGTCGGCGCCCACGTCGCCCCACTTCAACTCGGCCGGATCCTTGATGGCGGTCAGACGAATCTTCTTGCCGTTCGCGATCAGCGTATTGCCGTCGACCGCCACGGTGCCCTTGAAGCGCCCGTGCACGGAGTCGTACGTCAACATGTATGCGAGATAGTCGGGGTCGAGCAGGTCGTTGATGCCCACGATCTCGATGTCCGGAAAGTCCTGCATGGCCGCGCGGAAGACCATGCGCCCGATGCGACCGAACCCGTTGATGCCGACTTTGATGCTCATTGACTGCTCCATTGAAAGTGCGGGGCCCTGTTGGTGACTGATCGCCGATCGGCAGCTCGTGCTCGACTGCTTCGCGGCATATCAGCTTGCAACCGGAACCCTACAGAATCGACTGAACCACCTTTACGACGTTCTCAACCGTAAACCCGAAGTGCTTGAAGAGATCCTTCGCAGGCGCTGAGGCACCGAACGAGGTCATCCCGATCACCGCACCTTTTCTGCCGACATAGCGCCACCAGGACTCCGGCGACCCCGCTTCGATCGCCACCCGGCATTCGACGCTGCTCGGCAGCACCGACTCGCGATATACCGCGTCTTGCGCGTCGAACACATTCGTACTTGGCATAGAGACAACACGTACTCTCCGCCCGCCTTGTTCTAGTGCCCTCGCGGCCTCGACCGCCAACGCCACTTCCGATCCCGTCGCGATCAGAATGACCTCGGGCGTGCCCGCGCAGTCTTTGAGGACATAACCGCCGCGGCGCACGTTCGCGAGCTGCTCGGGGCTGCGCTGTTGAGGCGGCACGGCCTGTCGCGTCAATGCAAGCGCTGTCGGTCCATCGCGCCGCTCGACGGCGTCGACCCAGGCAACCGCAGTCTCGTACGCGTCGCACGGTCGCCAGACGACCATGTTCGGGATGATGCGCAGGCTCGCCAATTGTTCGATCGGCTGATGGGTCGGTCCGTCTTCACCGAGCCCGATCGAATCATGCGTCAACACATAGATCACGCGCTGGCGCATCAGCGCGGACATCCTGAGCGCGTTCCGCGCGTAATCGGAGAACACCAGGAACGTGCCTCCGTACGGAATGAAGCCGCCGTGGAGCGCAAGCCCGTTCATAATTGCGGCCATGCCGAACTCGCGCACGCCGTAATGCAAGTAATTCCCCGTCGGTTCCTTGGCGCTCCAAACGCGCGAGTCCTTGCGATTCGTATTGTTCGAGCCGGTTAGGTCGGCTGAGCCGCCAAGAAATTCCGGCAGCGTCGGGCCCAGCGCGTTCAACGCCTGTTGCGAGCATTGGCGAGTCGCAAGCGCCCCACTCTGTTGCGCTGCCTGATCGAGGCAGCTCTTGACGACTTGCGCCCAGTTCGCAGGGAGTTTTCCGGCCATGCGCCGCTCGAACTCCGCCGCAAGCTCGGGGTACGCCGCTTGGTAGGCCGCAAACTTGGCTTCCCACGCGGATTGGGCGGCTGCGCCGCGCTTGCGTGCGTCCCATGCTTCGGCGATTTCAGCCGGAATGTGGAAGGGCTCGTAGGGCCAACCGATGTTCTTGCGCGTCGCCGCCACTTCATCGGCGCCCAATGCCGCACCGTGCGTAGCCTCTGTGCCCTGCTTGTTCGGTGCACCCCAGCCGATGATCGTCTTGCAACAGATCAGACTCGGGCGGGATGTTTCGGCCTTCGCTTCCCGGATCGCTCGATCGACGGCCGCAGGATCGTGTCCGTCCACATTGGGAATGACGTGCCAACCGTAGGCCTCGAAAC
>DATCLP010000572.1:0-2422 GCA_036563855.1 Steroidobacteraceae bacterium
GACCGACGATGCGCGACAGCAGCTCGCTGTAGTAGCCCGGCCCTGCGTAGAAGTCGAGCACGTCGTGCCCCGGCGCCACTTCGAGGAAGCGCAGGATTTCGGCGGGATTTCGCCACGAGTCTTCGGCTCGATCGCCGGGCATGCGCTCCTCGCTTGCGATGGCCGCCTCGATCGGATCGTCCGGTGCAGCGATCGCGAGGTGCAGGCTCGCGATCGCGATCAGGCTGTAGACTGTAGTCTGTAGGCTGTAGCGAAAGGCGCCGCTGCGCTGCACGTTCGTTTTGTGTGGCTGTCTCACGCCTCTATCCCCACGCCCAAGCTCAACGAGAAAACTGTAGCTAGCCTGTCGTCTGTAGCGATCACGCGGCAAGTCAAGTTGTGACAATGAGCAAGAGGGCTACGGGTAACGGGCTACGGGCGACGGCACAAGAGGCGGTGCAAGCGCATCGCCTGGCCATAGGCGACAGGCAATTCTCAATTTGTCGTCAGGCTAGAGCCTGACGACGACTGCTGCTCCGCCGCTGCGCTTGAGTACATTGACGGCGACATCGCCTTTGTGTCGCCGCAGCAGCAGATCGACGCTTGCATTCTCGCCCACGCGGAGGTTGCTCACGCGCACCCAATCGAGAAAGTCCGGCAGGCGTGGATGCCGCATGCGAACGATGCGTTGGCTGGCGTCGATTTCGAGCCCGAGGCATGCCTGCAGTAGAGCAAAAGGCGTTGCTGCGGCCCAGGCCTGCGGCGAGCATGCAATCGGATAGAGGATGGGGCCTTTGTCGCGCCGGCGCCGTGTGCCGCAGAACAGCTCGGGCAAACGCCTGAGATCCATGTGTGCAGCGGCGTCGAACAGCGCAGCGGTGATGGCATTGACCTCGGCAGAGAACCCATAGGCCGCAAAGCCGAGCGCGATGAGCGCATTGTCGTGCGGCCAGATCGAGCCGTTGTGATACGAGGTCGGATTGAAACGGCGTTCGCGCATGCCGACGGTGCGAATCCCCCAGCCGGTGAAGAATTCGCGGCTCATCAAGCCGCTGACGACGCGCGCCGCACGCGCAGGATCGGCGATGCGCGAGAACAGCACGTGTCCCGCATTCGAGGTGCGAACCCGGCAGGGCTTTTTCTCGCCGTCGAGCGCAAGAACGTAAGTGCCGAGCGCATCGTCCCAGAACGTCGTTTCGAATTTTTCCCGAAGCTCCTGAGCTTGCCCTTCGAGCTGGCTTGCAAGCGCATGTTCGCCGAGGGCGCGCGCGATTTGAGCGCCGAGCAGGCGCGCCATGTACACGTAGCCTTGCACCTCGCACAACGCAATCGAAGGCTCTGCGAGTCGCCCGTCCTCGTGGAATACGGAGTCGCTCGAGTCCTTCCATCCCTGATTCGCGAGACCTCCGTCGCTGCGGCGCCGATATTCGACGAAGCCGTCGCCGTCGCTGTCTCCATACTTGTCGATCCATGCGAGCGCGGCCTTGATGTTCGGCCAAACGGCTTCCAGCGTCGCTCGATCGGACGTGTACTGCCAATACAGTCCGGCGAGCACGACATACAACGGCGTCGAATCGATGGAGCCGTAGTAACGCCCGAAAGGCACTTCGCCGAGGCGAGCGAGCTCGCACTCCCGCATCTCGTGCAGAATCTTGCCGGGCTCGGCATCCTTGAGCGGATCTTCTTGCGTCGCCTGGAGCGCAGCGAGGTATTTCAACACGCCGCGGGCGAGCGACGGATAGACCCAGAGCATCTGCAAAGCAGTGATCAAGCCGTCCCGGCCGAACGCCGTCGAATACCAAGGCACGCCGGCATACGGATACGGTCCGTGCTCCGTGTCCGTGACGAGCATGTTGATATCCGCCATCGAACGGCAGAGCACTTCATTGGCAACGGTATTGGATGTCTCGATGGCCGCCGCGCGTAGAACGGATTCGCGCAAGGACCGGCGCGCCCTGCGCATGGCCAGTCGAAAACGTCGTTCGTGCGGTCGTCCGTTGACCGTGCAGTGAACGGTGATCGCGATCGCGCGGCGCTCGTTCGGCTGAAGCGTGAGCTCGAACTCTGCCGAATGCGTGTTCAGTTTCGTCGGTGCGGGCTCGAAGAAGAGCTCGGTGGCACGCGCGACCCCATCGAGCGATCGATAGTCGAAGCGCACATGATCGGATGCAGCGACGCGCGCATCGACGGTGCCGCGCTTCGAGCGCACGAATCCTCGCACCTCGAAGAGGTCGACGAAATCCGCGTCGAACTCCAGAGCCACACGCACCTGCCGCGGCCGCTCGCTGAAATTGCGGATCGCGAGCATTTCGTAGCAGCTCGCATCCCAGAGGAACTTCATTCTGGCAAGGTGAAACGTGTCCTTCGGTGTGACGATCGTGTCTCCGCAGATGAGGTCCGGATTCGTCACATCGACGTCGAGAACCGCGTTGTTGCTCTGAAC
>DATCLP010000573.1:0-1860 GCA_036563855.1 Steroidobacteraceae bacterium
CTCGAGAGCGCCGCGAAAGGTGCGCTTGCGCGCCTGCTTCGCAGTTTCGGTGCGAACGTCACGCCCGTCTCGCTTGCAGAGCTGGCTGATGCATTACCCGGCGCGGACGTGCTCGTCGAGATGATGGGCACGACGCAGTTGTCGGACGCCGGTTATTCGCGCGAACGCATCGAGTCTTCGAATCCGCGGCTGTTGCACGTTTCCGTGACCGCATTCGGGAGCACCGGGCCGCGCGCGCGTTGGCGCGGATCTGAGCTCGTCGCATCCGCAATGGGCGGCACACTGCGACTCACCGGCGATCCCGACCGGGCCCCTGTGAAAGAAGCGCTCGATGCATGCTGGTTCCATGCAGAAATGGTCGCTGCCGCCGGTCTCATGGCAGCTGTCTACGAGCGTGCAGAGAGCAACCGCGGACAACACATCGATGTGTCGGTTCAGGAAGTTGCGCTCTCGCGCAACATCAACGGCGTTCTCGTCTGGCAGTTCGATCGCCGCAAGCTCCATCGGGTGGGCGGCGCATTGAATTACGGCTTGGCGACCGTGCGCTGCATCTGGCCGCTTGCGGATGGCTTCTGTTTTCATTCGTTGATGAGCGGACGCTTCGGCGCTCCTGCGAATCGCGCGTTGAGCGCATGGATCGATGAAGTCGGCTTGCCGAATCCGCTGCGGGACGTGAATTGGGAAACCTACAACCGCTCGACCCTCGATCCCGCCACGCGAGCCGAATGGGAAGCCGCAATCGAACGTTTCTTCCGGACTCGCACGCGCGCCGACATTGCAACGGAGGGCCGTCGGCGCGGCATCAACGCGACCGTCATTGCAACGCCTCACGACGTGCTCGACGACGAGCACTTGCGCGCTCGGCAATTCTGGGACGAGCAGCAGCAACCGCGGCGTTTCGTTCATGTGACGTGGGGCTCGACCGCCGCTCCGCCTCGCCCGCCCGCGCCTGCTTCGCGTCCCGGTCCGCTGCACGGCGTGCGCGTGCTCGATTTCTCGTGGGCGCTCGTCGGATCGATCACGACAAAGGTACTCGGCGATTTCGGCTGCGATGTCATCAAGGTCGAATCGCGCAGCCGCCCATGCCTCTCGCGCATCGACGTGCAGGTCCGAGCTTCGCGTCCGGACAGTCTCGACGACAAGCCCTGGTTTGCGCACCTGAACAGTTCGAAGCGCAGTCTCGCGCTCGACATGAAGCATCCCGCGAGCCGCGAAGTGCTCGATCCGCTGATCGAATGGGCGGATGTCGTCGTCGAAAATTTCTCGCCGGGCACGATGGCGAAGCTCGGTTTGGACTACGCGTCGCTCGCCAAGCGCAATCCGGCGCTCGTGATGGTGTCCGGCAGCGTCTACGGCCAAACCGGACCGCTCGCGCAGGAGTGGGGCGTCGACGGCACAGGCGCCGCTTTGTCCGGACGTACCTACCTCACCGGCTGGCCCGACCGTGCACCGGTGATCCCCGGCGCCGTCCCATACGGCGATGTGATCGTGCCCTATGTGATGGCAGCCGCCGTCGCAGCGGCGCTCGACAAACGCCGTCGCACAGGCGTCGGCTGTCACATCGACGCGTCCATGTACGAGATCTGCGTGCAACAGATGTTCGATGCGATCGCCGCGGCTGCTCGCGGTGAGCAGGTAGAACGCTCCGGCAACGACGATCCGCGCGTTTTCCACCAAGGCGTGTATCGCTGTCTTGGCGAGGACCGCTGGATCGCGATCACGTTGTTCGACCGCGAGGATTGGGAGCGCGTCCGGACGCATTTCCAGCTCGCGGCGGCCGACTCGAAGCTCGATCGCGATGCCGCGCTCTCGACGCTTGCCTCGACGCAACACGATCACGCACTCGCCGCGGAGCTGCAA
>DATCLP010000574.1:0-2682 GCA_036563855.1 Steroidobacteraceae bacterium
CGTTTTCTTTCCCGAAGGCACATTCGTCGAACGCCCCGGCGTGGGCAAGTTTCACACCGGTGCGTTCGCCATTGCGGCGCGCGTCGGCTTGCCCGTCGTTCCTGTCGCGATCCGCGGCACGCGGTACATCCTGCCGAGCGGCCGTTATCTGCCGCGGTTCGGCCGGATCGACATCGAAATTTTGCCGCCGTTGCCCGTCAGCGCGACCGATACGGGCGCAGTGCTCGCCATACGCGATCAGGCGCGCTCGCGCATCGTCAATGCGCTCGGCGAGCCGGATCTCGCGCACGACGACGGCGTCGCAGCGATGGCTGCGCGCAAATCGCCGCCCTCCGCACGCCTATAATGGCGGCCATATCCGCAACACAGGATCGCGCGATGAATCTGTTCGAAATGCTGGGCCAGCACGGCCATGAGCAGGTCGTTTTCTTTCAACATCGCGAATCGGGCCTCAAGTGCGTGATTGCGATTCACAGCACGATCCTCGGCCCGGCGTTGGGCGGATTGCGCATGTGGCCGTACGCCAGCGAAGCCGACGCACTGCGCGACGTGCTGCGTCATTCGCGAAGCATGACGTACAAGGCCGCGATCGCGGGACTGAACTTGGGCGGCGGCAAGGCCATCATCATCGGCAACCCTGAAACCGACAAGTCCGAGGCGCTGCTGCGCGCACTCGGCCGATACATCGATTCGCTCGGCGGACGCTTCATCGTCTCGGAAGACGTCGGCACGAACGTCGAGGACATGGAGCTGATCCGCTACGAAACGCGCCATGTCGTCGGCGTTCATCAAGTCAACGGCGGCAGCGGCGACCCGGCGCGCTTCACGGCGCTCGGTACGCTGCACGGCATCCGCGCCTGTCTCGAATTCCGGTACGGGCACAGCGATCTGAGTCGAGTCAGTTTTGCAGTTCAAGGCGCAGGTCAAGTCGGCCACCACCTCGTGAAGTCGCTGCGCGAGGCAGGCGCGAAGGTGTTCGTTACCGACATCAACGAGCAACGCGTCGAGGCGTTGGTCGACGAATACGGCGCGGAGGCCGTTCCGATGTCGCACATCTACGATGTGGATGCGACGGTCTTCTCCCCTTGCGCGCTGGGCGGAGTATTGAACGAGGACACGATTCCGCGGCTACGCTGCGAGATCGTCGCAGGCGGCGCAAACAATCAGCTCGAGTCGGAAGAATTGGGGACGGAGCTAGACCGGCGAGGAATCCTGTACGCGCCCGACTACGCAATCAACGCAGGCGGCCTGATGAACAGCGCGAGCGAGCTGCAGGGATATAACGAAGAACGGGCGCTCCAGAGCGTCGGGCGGATCTACGGCATCATCAAGCGCATCCTCGAGCTGTCGAAGCGCGAGGGTATACCGACGCTGCAGGCGGCCAATCGTCTCGCGCAGCAAAGGATCGATTCGCTGAGCCACGTCAAAATGCCCTACTCCGGCGCGAAGTCGGGTTGATTGCTTGCCACTCGCGGCCACATTCGGGTACAAGCCCAGCCTTTCTCAAGTACTCGCGGTAAGAGAATCGTCATGACCGAAGAAGTCTTCATCGTCGCTGCACGACGCACGCCCATCGGTGCATTCCAAGGCGCATTGAGCCCGTTGAGCGCGCCTCAGCTCGGGGCAGTCGCCGCACAGGCAGCGCTCAAGGACAGCGAAGTGGCCGCCGACGCGATCGAAGAGACGATCTTCGGGTGCGTGTTGATGGCGGGGATCGGTCAGGCACCCGCACGACAAGCCGCGCTCGGCGCCGGCATTCCTCAACACGTTCCGGCAACGACGATCAACAAGATGTGCGGCTCAGGTTTGAAAGCCATCATGCTCGCAGCCGATCAGATTCGCGCCGGCTCCGCGCAAGCCATTCTCGCCGGCGGCATCGAATCGATGACGAACGCGCCGTATCTATTGCCGAAGGCGCGCGGCGGCTATCGCATGGGTCACGGCGAAATCATCGACCACATGTTCTTCGACGGTCTGCAAAGCCCGTTCGACGGCAAGCTGATGGGACATTTCGCCGATCAGACGGCGAAGAAATACAACTTCTCCCGCGAGCAGCAGGACGCGTTCGCCGCAGAATCCGTGCAACGCGCAGTGGCGGCAGTTCAAGGTAAGGCGTTCGAGCGCGAGGTCGCGCCGGTTACGGTGAAGGACCGCAAGGGCGAGCGCATCGTCGATCAGGATGAAACGCCCTTCACGTGCGACATCGCGAAAATCCCGAACTTGAAACCGGCCTTCAACAAAGACGGCACGGTCACCGCCGCGAGCTCTTCCTCGATCTCCGACGGCGCAGCGGCGGCCATCGTCGTCAGCGGTACATTCGCGACGCGCAACAACCTGAAACCGCTCGCCCGCATCGTCGGCTATGCAAGCCACGCGCAAGCGCCCGAATGGTTCACCACAGCGCCGGTCGGCGCTTTGAAAACCTTGTTGGCGAAAGTCGGCTGGCGAGCCGATCAGGTCGATCTCTACGAGATCAACGAAGCGTTCGCGTGCGTCACCATGGCCGCGATGCACGATCTCGAGCTCGATCACGCGAAGGTCAACGTGAATGGCGGCGCTTGCGCGCTCGGGCATCCGATCGGCGCCACCGGAGCACGCATCGTCACGACCCTCGTTCATGCATTGAAAGCGCGCGGCCTCAAACGAGGCATCGCCAGCTTGTGCATCGGCGGCGGCGAAGCG
>DATCLP010000575.1:0-1653 GCA_036563855.1 Steroidobacteraceae bacterium
GCTCGCTGCTGCGCTCGGTCTGCCTTTCGCCTTTGCATCGCATTTTGCGCCGGCACAGATGATGGATGCATTGCGTGTGTACCGCACCGGCTTTCAGCCGTCGGCCGACCTCGATCGACCTTACGTGATGCTCGGCTTCAATGTCTTCGCGGCCGAGACCGATGCCGAAGCGCAGCTGCTCGCGACGTCCGTGCAGCAAGCGTTCGTTAATTTGCGCTCTGGGCGCCCCTCGCGCCTACCGCCGCCTGTTCCCGGCTATCGATCGACTCTCGGCCCGTCGGAGCAGGCATTGCTCGATTCGGTCCTGTCGTGCTCGGCGATCGGGTCGCCGGAAACCGTACGTTCGGCAATTGCCGAGTTCGTCGAGCGCACGCAAGCCGACGAGTTGATCATCACTTCGCAGATCTTCGATCACCGCAAGCGGCTGCGGTCGTTCGAGATCACAGCGGACGTCATGCGCTCGCTCGGAGACGATGTGAAACCCGCTCAACGGTGATCGCTGAACATCATCTCGAATGCGATACCGCCTTCGAGGCTCGCGTCGCGCGGCTCGAACGAGCGAATCCGCGGCCAGAAGACGCCGAGCCGAAGCTCGAGGAATAGCCAGTCGGGCGTCAGTTGTCGGCGCATGATCGCGCGAGCGCCATAACGGGTCACTTCCACTTCGTTGTCGCTGGCGCCGGCAATATAGTTCTGCCACGCGATGCCCGTGCGGTCGTTCACGTGCTGAAACAGCGTCACTTCGGAGAACCATTCCAACCCGACCGTTTCCTCGGTCCACTTGGCGATATTGTTCCAGCGCAGCAGGAAGCGGTCGTTCAACGCGCGATCGATGTTGAAACGGGTCGTCGAGCCGAACCCTTCCGAGTTCTGCCAGAACACCGTTTCTCTGACACGGAACACATAGTGCTCGGCGAACGTGCGCACGATTTCATAGCGTGCCCGCGCATAGGGATCGAGCGGTAGGTCGACCCGTACGCCGACTCCGACATCGAAATCGCTGCCGGTACGTTCCGGCCGGGAATAACCCAGGCCGACGAGCACGCTTTCCTGTTCGAGCCCGCCGAAGATGCGCGTCGGCAATGCGTCGAATTCGCCTTCCGTATCGGTGATGTAGTCCTCCTCGCCGACGCGACCGACGAACGCCGACACGCGCTCATCCCATTGCGGCAGGCGAAGCCGAATGCGCGCACGCACGCGAGGATCGAATCCGTCGTACTCGCTCCACAACGTACCGACAGATACGCTACCGCGCGTATCGCGGTATTGGTCGTAATAGAACTGATCGCCGAACAGTCCGTCGAGCCACGCCGACGACGCACACGCTGTAACGGCGAGCGTGCGTCTGACGCGCTCGAGCATCGTATCGCTACCAGGCTGAAGTCCCTTGCACGCATCGAGCGCACTCGGCGGCTCGGATTCTTCCGGCACCGGCGGACCTTGCTCGTCGCCGAGAGGAGTTTCGGCGTGTTCCGGCGTCGGTGGTGGATCGACGGGTTCGATGTCGCTCAGCTGAGGATCGGATGCAACCTCGCCTGGCGGCAGCTCCTCGACATTGTCTGCTTCGCGCTGCTCGACATCGGCTGATTCCTGCGCCTCGATTGGTTCTTGGATTGGTTCTTGCGCGATGGGTTCTTGCGCGGCGCTCGAAAG
>DATCLP010000576.1:0-4410 GCA_036563855.1 Steroidobacteraceae bacterium
GCCATGAACCGGCTGAACCGCCGGACCGATCAATGACTGCCACGGCAGCACCCCTGCACGGATAGGACAACATGGGCTTCAAATGCGGCATCGTCGGCCTGCCAAACGTCGGCAAGTCGTCGCTCTTCAACGCGCTGACGCGCGCCGCCATCGCGGCGGAGAACTATCCCTTCTGCACCATCGATCCGAACGTCGGCGTCGTGCCCGTTCCGGATCCGCGCTTGCAGGCACTCGCGGAGATCGTCAAACCCGAGCGTGTCGTGCCCGCCACCGTCGAGTTCGTTGATATCGCGGGACTCGTCGCAGGCGCATCGAAGGGCGAGGGACTCGGCAATCAATTTCTGTCCCACATCCGCGAGACGGATGCGATCGCGCACGTGGTCCGCTGCTTCGAGAACGACGACATCGTGCACGTCGCCGGCAAGGTGAAGCCGCTCGACGACATCGAGGTGATCAACACCGAGCTGGCGCTCGCCGATCTGGACACAGTGGAGCGCGCACTGCAACGCGCGGAGAAGGCTTCGAAAGCCGGCGACAAGGATGCGATTCGGTTGCGCGATCTCATCAGGAAGGTGAAAGAGCATCTCGATGCCGGCAAGCCGGTGCGCTCGCTCATCAAGGATCCCGAGGAGCGCCGCTTGCTGAGAGACCTGCACCTGATCACGCTCAAGCCGCTCATGTACGTCGCGAACGTGTCCGAGGACGGATTCACGAACAATCCGCATCTCGACGCGGTGCGCGAGCTCGCGGAGAGTGAAGGGTCGATCGTCGTTCCCGTGTGTGCCGCAATCGAAGCGGAAATTGCGCAGCTCGATGAGGCCGATCGTGCGGAGTTCCTGAAAGAGCTCGGACTCGAAGAGCCGGGGCTCAATCGTGTGATCCGTGCGGGCTATCAGTTGCTCGGCCTGCAGACGTACTTCACCGCGGGCGTGAAAGAGGTCAGAGCGTGGACGGTCCCCGTCGGTGCGACGGCGCCGCAGGCGGCCGGCGTGATTCACACGGATTTCGAGAAGGGATTCATTCGCGCGGAAGTCATTGCCTACGAGGACTTCATCGCGTATCGCGGCGAGCAAGGCGCCAAGGAAGCAGGGAAGCTCCGGCTCGAAGGCAAGGAATACGTCGTCCGCGAAGGCGATGTCATGCACTTCAGATTCAATGTCTGAAGCGCGAGCCGCGAGCCTGCCCGGGTCGCGTGGATTCCTGCGGGCGCGCAGTACTCTTGAGGCAGGTTCTAATCGACGCTCAGGAAATCGAGCATCTCGCGATTGAACTCCTCGGCGCGCTCGACGTTCGACAGATGCATACAGTCGAGCGTCACGAGCTTTGCGCCAGCGATCTGATCGGCGATGAATTGAGCGTGCTCCGGCGGCGTTCCCTGATCCTTCGAGCCGCAGATCACTAGCGTTCGCGCAGTGATCGACCTGAGCGCATCGCGAAGATCCATGTCGCGAACGGCTGCGGCACAGGCGGTATAGCCTTTCGGATCGGCGCTCAACAGCATCTGTCGGATTCGGTCGACCGTTTCCGGATGTTCGCGATGGAATTCGGGGGTGAACCAGCGCGCCAACGTCGTTTCCGTCACTGCCGACATCCCCTGTGCGCGCACTGCTGCAATGCGTTGATCCCAGCCCTCGCGCGGCGGCATGTGCGCCGACGTGTTTGCCAGGACCAACTTCAACACGCGGTCGGGCCATTTGTGCGCCAAGTACATCGCGGTCATGCCGCCGAGCGAAATCCCGCACACGTGTGCGCGCACGATGCCGCAGGCGTCGAGCACGGCGAGCGCATCGCGCGCGAGATCTTCGAGCGACACTTCGTCGCGATCGCCGCTCGTCGATTTGCCGTGTCCGCGCGCGTCGTAACGGACGCATTCGAAGCGCTCGCTGCACGCGGCGAGCTGGTCGTCCCACATCTCGAGACTCGCGCCCAGCGAGTTGATGAACAGCAGCGCCGGCGCGCCCGGGCGCGGCGTGTGCTCGTAGCGGAGCTCGGCGTTGTCGGAGGTGTTGACTTTCATGGGCTCTGGGCGTGGGGCTTGGGGCTAAAAACTCCAGGCTACGGATCGCACTCGAAGACGCGGTGTTTCTCAGTCGCGCACGCCATTTGGCTATAGCCTACAGTCTACAGCCTGTGACAGTGGACTTGGGGCGTGGCGCTCGGGGTTGCCGGAAAGAGACGATAGCTTCAGTCGCGCACGAACATCGTTGCCTATAGCCTTAACAACTCGCGGCCATTTAGGGGTCGCGGCGATGTCAGAGGCTCGTTTGCGCATCTACCTTCAGCCTTCAGTCTTCAGCCTTCGCCTAGAGGAAAGAGACTTTGTCCACGCTTCAGCATTCGCTCGCTCCACCGCCTGACGCGCTCGTCTTCAAGCGCGACGTCCGCATCGAATGGGGCGACTGCGATCCAGCGCAGATCGTGTTCTATCCGCGGTACTTCGCGTTTTTCGATGCGAATACGGCGTACCTCTTCGAGGCGGCGGGGTTGCCGAAACCCACGATGATCGAACGCTACGACATCGTCGGGATTCCGCTCGTCGACGTCGCCGCGAAGTTCTCGATCGCCTCGAAATTCGGCGAAACGATCACGATCGAAAGCCACATGGCCGGCTTCGGACGCTCGAGCATGAAAATCGCCCATCGGGTGCTGAAGGAGGGCGGTCAGGTCGCGATCGAGGCGCTGGAAACCCGTGTCTGGGCGGCCCGCGACCCGGACCGCCCGCAGGGCATCCGAGCCAAGCCGATCCCGCAGGAGGTCGTCGACCTGTTCAAACTCGCGCTGTGAGATCGGATCCGAGGGGGTCGGAGGGAGTCCTACAGTCGCGGGTGTGGCCTTCCTTGACACCGCCCGGCGCGGTCCAGACAATGCCGCCCCCTCCCGGCCATCCTTCATCCCGGCCGGACCGAATAAATGGCTAGGTAGCTCAGCCGGTTAGAGCGTGGCACTCATAATGCCGAGGTCGTGAGTTCGAGTCTCACCCTAGCCACCAGAAAATCAATCACTTGCGCGTTCTGGCGATTTTCCGCTGTGCCCGCTTTGCCGCGCCGAAGCCTGCTGGGCACGAAGTGTCCGCGGGTGGAACTGAAATAAATCTCTCCGACATCCCCGAGCCGCGGCCATCACCGCCCCGGTATCGATGCGTGCTCCCACTGCCGGCACCGTAGTCCCGCAGGTCGCGATGCCGCTGACGCGGCCCCTTTCGTAATGATCAATTAGGAAATCCATAGGCCGCGCATAACAGCAATAAATAGACAATGGATTTGATAATGAGCGGACCAGGGGGTATGCTGATAAGCAGCTCCGGCGCTTTCTGAAGCGCAGCAGATGAAAACAAGCCCAAATGGGGTGGGGGGAACATGAAGAAGTCAGGCTTGCCTGTGTCCAGCCTCCGGCTTTCGGGTGCGATCGTTGCGGCCCTGTTCGGGTCGACGGTCGTCGCTCAATCAGGGTCGCAAGTCGACTCGCCGTCGGGCGCTTTGGAGGAGATCGTTGTCACCGCATTGAAGCGCGATACGCGATTGCTCGATACGCCGGCAGCGATCTCGGCAGTCGATCCCGAGATGTTGCGCGATCAGCAGATTTCTTCGCTCGCCGACTTGAGCACGAAGATCCCGAGCCTGCAGACGAGTCAGCAGTCCGGGATCGACTTCGTTTCGATTCGCGGCATCACGATCAATTCGACGACCGGCGCCATCGAAAATCCCGTCGCCATCCATATCGACGGTGCTTACTTGGCGCAGACCACATCGCTCGATTTTCTGATGCTCGATCTTGCGTCCGTGGAAGTGCTGCGCGGACCGCAAGGAACGCTGTACGGCCGTAACTCGACGGGCGGTGCGATCAATTTCGTCACAGCCAAGCCGACCGAGGCAGCAGAAGGTTTGGTGAGTGCGAGCTACGGTAACTATGACACTGCGCGTATGACTGCCGTGATGTCCGGTCCGCTAACCTCGACGCTGTCCGGGCGTGTCGCGGTGCTCGGTGCGCGGCAAGGAGAGGGGTTCATAAAAAACGAGACGACCGGTCACACGATCGGCGAGATGGAAGCGGCGGGCGTGCGCGGCGCATTGCGTTGGACGCCGACGGACGGGACTACGCTCGATCTATCGATGTTCGCCTACTACGAGGACAACGACGGTAACGCGAACATCCGCAAGAATCCCTTCAACTCCGTTGCGCTCACGCGGAATCCGATCCTGGCGACGTCGCGCGAGAATCTCGGTAAGCGGCGCGTGTTTCTCGACTACGAGCCGCACGGTCAGCGCGCAGCGCAGGGCGCCATTCTCACCGGTCTCTTCGAGTTCTCACCAAGCGTGTCGCTCAAGACGATCACGTCGTACACGGACGTCGGCACTGTCGTGCTCGATGTGGATACGGATGGCAGCGAGATTTCGCTGGGCTCTTACAATC
>DATCLP010000577.1:0-2099 GCA_036563855.1 Steroidobacteraceae bacterium
GTACACGCGCAAGCGCAACCCATTCTCTTCGCCGACCGCAACTTGACTCACCCACAAAGCACCACGCGCACCGTTGTCGAAACGCAGCATCATTTGCGCGTTATCGTCGAGCGGACGTCCTTCGACAAAGGACGACAGATCAGCGGCCAGATGCGACACGCGCAAACCTGTCACGAACTCCACCAAATGAAACGCATGCGTGCCGATGTCGCCGACAGCGCCGGCAACGCCTGCCCGAGTAGGATCCGTACGCCACGCGGCCTGCTTGTTGCCGTCCGCCTCGATTCGTTGCGCAAGCCAGCCCTGCGCATACTCCGCTTGTACGACCCGTACGTTCCCAAGCTCGCCGTTTGCGATCATTTCGCGCGCCTGGCGCACCATCGGATAGCCGCTGTAGTTGTAGGTGACAGCCAACACGCGCGCCGTGCCTTTCGAGATCTCGACGAGCTCGGCCGCCTCTTCTACTGTCGTGGTCAGCGGTTTGTCGCAAATGACATGAAAACCCGCTTCGAGGCACCGGCGCGCCGCGCTGTAATGCAGGTGATTCGGCGTGACGATGGCGACGACATCGACGCGATCGGGCCGCGCAAGCTCGCCGCGGATCAACTCTTCCACGGACGTGTACGTGCGTGCGGGATCGAGCAGCAAATCCGCACCGCTTGCTCGTGCCCGCTGCGGATCCGACGACAGTACGCCGGCCACCAGCTCGTATCGATCGTCGAGCCGCGCGGCCATCCGATGCACAGCGCCAATAAAAGCGCCGCGTCCGCCGCCGATCATGCCGAGCCGCAACCGCCGCGGCCGAGTGATGGTGTCCGACATGGCTAGTCGAGCCCCAACATGCGCCGATTCGTCGCCCGATCGGTGCCTGCGCTCGCAAAATCGTCGAACGCGCGTTCCGTCGTCCGAATGAGATGGTGTTTGATGAACGGCGCGCCCTCTGCCGCACCCTGCTCGGGATGCTTGATACAGCACTCCCATTCCAGAACGGCCCAGCCCGAGTAACCGTACTGCGTGAGCTTCGAGAAAATCGCGCAGAAATCGACCTGACCGTCCCCGAGCGAGCGGAACCTGCCGGCGCGCTCGACCCACGAAGCGTATCCGCCGTATACGCCCTGCTTCGCTGTCGGTCGGAACTCCGCATCCTTGACGTGAAACATCCGAATGCGTTCGTGGAAGACGTCGATGAATCCGAGATAGTCGAGCTGCTGCAGGACGAAGTGGCTCGGGTCGTACAGGATGTTGCAGCGGACGTGATGACCGACCTTGTCCAGAAAGCGCTCGAAGGTTGTGCCGTCGAACAAGTCCTCGCCGGGATGAATCTCGAAGCACAGATCGACGCCCGCGTCATCGAACTCATCGAGCAACGGCCGCCAACGCCTTGCCAACTCGTCGAACGCTTCCTCGATCAAACCGGCCGGCCGCTGCGGCCACGGATACAAGTAGGGCCACGCCAGAGCGCCGGAAAACGACGCGTGTGCGCTCAAACCGAGATTGCGCGAAGCACGCGCCGCCAGTTTGAGTTGCTCGGTCGCCCAGGCCTGGCGAACGCGCGGATTGCCGCGCACGTGCGGCGCGGCGAAACCGTCGAACGCGGCGTCGTATGCGGGATGCACGGCGATCAGCTGTCCTTGCAAATGCGTAGACAGCTCCGTGATTTCGATGCCATGCTCGGCCAGCATGCCCTTGATCTCGTCGCAATACGTCTTGCTCTCGGCCGCCCGCGCGAGATCGAACAACCGTGCATCCCACGTCGGAATCTGCACGCCTACGAAACCCAGTCCGCTAGCCCATCGAGCGATCGAAGACAGCGAGTTGAACGGCGGCGTATCGCCGGCGAACTGAGCGAGAAAGATGCCCGGACCCTTGATCATGGCGGCTACACCTCCAGGCGATGCAAGTATTCGAAGTCGATGCGCACGGAGTCGAGCGGATCGCGTTCGAAATTCTCCTGCTCGACGAAGTAGTGCCGAATGTGCGCCGGGTTCATGGCGCGAAAGACTCGCGGCCAATCGATCCTGCCGTTGCCGAGCTCCGTCGTTTGCGGTTTCAGTACGTTTGCGCCTACCTGAAGATCCTTGCGCACATCTTTCACATGG
>DATCLP010000578.1:0-1999 GCA_036563855.1 Steroidobacteraceae bacterium
GTTCACTGCGTGCAGCCGCGGCTCGAAGTTCGCGATATCGAAAGAGCAACAACTGCAGCCCGGCGGGGTCAATGCAGCAACCGTGCCAAGCACGAGCGTGGGCTCGCGGGCGCCGCGCCGAGACGTGAAAGCCAAGCGTTATGCGGTTTGCGACGCTCGAAGAAAGGAAAGAATGCGCTCTCTAGCGGAGCAATGCATGCTCGATGCGCCCTGCGATCGGGCATCCCAACTGCAGAATGCACTACGATGAAGCAGGCTCGAAGACTACATAGAGCTTGCGAAGCGGCCTCGTGACCTCCCACACCCCGCTGAAGCCCGCAGGAATCACGAACGAGTCGCCCGCGCCGAACACCCAAGCCATACCGTCGTCCGATTCGATCCGTACCTCGCCGGCGACGATGTGACAGAACTCGTTCTCGGTGTATTTCACGCGCCAGCGGCCCGGAGTGCTTTCCCATACACCGGCGAACATCTGACCGGTCGCATCGCTGAAATAGTTGCGCGCGCGATGCACCGGATCGCCCCCGAGCACGCAATTCTCATCCGACCGCGACACGGTCGCCTCAGCTGTCGCCGTTGCGAAGCTGACGATGCCGGGGGCCGAACCGATGTCGCTCATGACGATGCTCGCCAAACACACGGTTGATACCTCAACTACGGAAAACGGGTGCGGGCTCTGAAAAAGAGGCGAGCCGACAATACGCCGGCCCGCCAACGGGGGTTCCTTCATTCAGCGCGAGCCACCGAAGTATTTGCGGCCGGACGGATCGACAGGCTCACGCGACGCTCCCAGGCATAAGCCTCGACGTCGCCTTCCGGCGCGGTCGCAAGATCTTCGCCGTGCGCAGTCACACCGATCTGAGCCGGGTCGGCGCCGCCCTCGATGAGCGCGGCACGAACGGCTTCGGCGCGCATCTCGGAGAGCTTCAAGTTGTCCTCACGCGGACCGCGCGGATCGGCGAACCCATGGAGTTGAACTTCCAATCGCGGATGTGAAGCCATGAGTTTTCCGATCTGGACGAGTTGAGCGGCGACTGCTTCGTCCAACTCCGCACTGCCCGTTCGGAACAACACATCGGCATGCAGGCGCTGCGCGAGCGCATCGAGCAGCACCGCGTCGTGCTCGAGCTGTTCGCCTGCACGGGCGAGCGCGAGACGCGTCTCGATCAGCTCATCCTGCAACGCCTGCGCACGCGCATCGGCGCGCTTGGCCATGCCGATACTGTCGCCGACGATCCCGCCGACCATCAGACCCACGAACGCACCAACCGGACCGCCAACCACTGCGCCGGCAACGGCACCCGTCAGCAGACCCGCGCCCTCTTCTTTGGTGAGCTTGTTCTCGCTCGCATTTGCCGCATTCGCCGCCAACGCGAGAGCCACTGCACCGATCAACGCTTTCTTGAACATGGTTCGCTCCTCAAGCTGGTTCTCGTCGTTCCTCGCCGTGCGAGTCGGGTGACGATCAACCCTTGGGAGCTATTCAAGGCTTGGAACTCGACACGAACGTGTGCCGAGAATGGCAGGACGCCTAAAGATCGTGGCGAAAAATGACAGATGCGCCGAAGGCGACGCGCACGCGCATTCGCGTGCGCATCGCAGAGATGCTCAAAGTGAGCTGCAGAGATGGCCGCCGTCGACGACCAGCGTTGCGCCGGTCATATATCGCGAGGCATCGGAAGCGAGCAGCAAGAGCGGTCCATCCAGATCCGGAAGCTGGCCGAGGCGTTGTTGCGGAATGCGCTTGATCATCGCCTGGCCGGGCGGCGTTTCAAAGAACGCGCTGTTCATCTCGGTCGCGAAATAACCGGGTGCAATGCCGTTCACCCGGATCTGATGACGCGCCAGCTCGAGCGCCATGCTGCGCGTCAACTGCGTGAGCCCGCCCTTGGAAGCGGCATACGGCGCGACGTGCCCAGCCTGACGGAAGCTCAAAATCGATTCGATGTTGATGATGCTGCCGGCGCGCTTGTGATCGCGCATGCGCCGCGCAACGGCC
>DATCLP010000579.1:0-1917 GCA_036563855.1 Steroidobacteraceae bacterium
GCGCGAGCGGATCTCGTGTTCTCGGAGGAATGGTGCGTGACGCCGACGCGCGAGCTGACTGAGCGTCTTGCCCAACTCGTCGGCAATGACGGCGTTCGGGTCATTTACGCTCCAAAACTGGATATCCATTGAAGTGCGCGACGATCGGAGCTCGTCTCACGAGAGCCGACCGCGCCGTAAGCTGCTTCACATCGGCTAACATGCGTCGACCTCGCTTCGGCCATGGGCCGCGAGGTCGGCTGCAGCGGTTTGCAGCCGCATCGATTAGAGCTGCATGTCCAACCCGTCGCTTTCCAGATCGCATCTCGTCGCGCTGACCGCCGGCAATTTCTTCGTCGCGACGAGCTTCCTCAGCGTCGGCGGCCTCCTCAACGAAATCGCAGAGTCGCTCGAGATCGGTGTCGAGCAGGCCGGGCTGTTGATCGCCGCGTTCGGCATTTCGGCGGCCATTTGCGCGCCGGTGCTCGCCACCGTCGGCTCGCGCATCGATCGCAGAACCCTGCTCACCGCGTCGATGGGCGTCTGTGCGGCGGCGAATCTCTTCGCTGCGCTGGCGCAAAGCTACGAGCAACTGATGCTCGCGCGAGTGCTCGCGGCCGTGACTTCCGCGGTCTACACGCCGCAGGTCGCAGCTACCGTGAGCCTCCTCGTCAGCGAGGAGGAGCGTGCGCCGACGCTCGGCAAGCTCATGATCGGCTGGGCGATCGGTTCGGTGGCCGGCAATCCGTTGTCCGTGTTCGTCGGCTCGCATTTCGGCTGGCGCGTTTCGTTCGCCGCCATCGGCGTGGCCAGCGTGATCGTGGCCGCGTTCGTGTGGCGTGCCATCCCCGCCGGCGTGCGCGTTCCGCCGCTCAGCCTCGAGCGCTGGTATCGCGTGTTCAAAGCACCGGTGTTGCGTTGGCTGACGTCGGCGACTGCGCTCACGAACGTCGGCTCGATGATCATGTTCAGTTTCATTGCGCCGATCGTCAAAGCAGTGCAGGGGATTACGGGAACTGCGCTTGCCGTGCTGTTTTTCATCGCAGGCGTCGGCGGCTTGCTCGGCAACATGCTGAGCGTGCGTCTGGTTCGCCGGCTGGGTGCGACGGCCGTCGCCTACAAATGCAACATCGTTACCGCGTTGGTGTTCTTGATCTGGCCGCTCTTTGCGGAGTGGTACATCTGCATCTATATCATGCAGTTCGTTTGGAATCTCGGCAGCGCAGGATTCCCGGCGGTCCAGCAAGCGCGTCTGATCGCCGTTGCGCCGGGCTTGGCTGCGGCCACCATTGCGCTGAATTCGTCGGTGACCTATCTGGGGGGATCGGTCGGCGCGTCGATCGGCGCTACGGCATGGACATTGATTGCGCCGCGGTTCATGCCGTGGGTGGGCCTCGTGTTCGTCCTTGCGGCACTCGGCTGTTCGTATCTGGGCGAAAAGGCCGCGCGCCGACAGCTGGCAGCGGAGTCGAGCGGATCCAAAGCGTAGCGAGCGTAAGGAACGGGCGACTTGCGTCGCCCGTTCCTCCGTTCCGTGTGAGGGTCAGTCGGCTTTTAGGGCCTCGACCTGAATAGCCAGCTTCACGGTCATGTCGAAGCCGAATTGCTTGCCGTAGGAGATGCCGAAATCCTCGCGGTTGATGACGGCGGAAGCGTCCGCACCGCAAACTTCCTTCTTCAGCATCGGATGCGGCTTGCACGTGAACTTGTTGATGGTGAGCTTCACGGGCTTTTTCACGCCGTGCAGCTCGAGCGTGCCGTCCACTTCGGTCGGTGCGTCGTTCTTGAAATTCACGAGCTTACCTGTGTAAGTGGCGGTCGGATACTTCGCGACGTCGAACATATCCGAGCTTTTTGCGTGTTCGTTCAGCTTGTCGTGACCGAAATCGATCGAGCTGGTGTCGATCGTGATTTCCACCGTCCCGGTCTGCGCTTCCT
>DATCLP010000580.1:0-3658 GCA_036563855.1 Steroidobacteraceae bacterium
CAATTGTGCACCGCTAGGGCGGCGCACTCTTTGTATCTGAAGCAGCTAACCAAATGATCATTCACCATGCCCGTCGCTTGCATGTGGGCGTAGATGATCGTGCTGCCGACGAACTTGAATCCGCGCTTCTTTAGATCCTTGCTCAGCGCGTCCGATTCGGGCGTCGTGGCGGGTACCTGCTTCGTTGTCCGGAACTTGTGTTGAATCGGTTTGCCGCCGACGAAGCTCCATAGGTGCTCCGCGAAATTGTCTTTGCGGCTCTTGAAGTCCAGGTACGCGCGGGCGTTGCTGATCGCAGCTTCGATCTTCGCACGGTTGCGGATGATGCGCGGATCGTTCATCAGCCGCGCGATGTCTCGCTTACCGAAGCGCGCGATCTTCTCCGGATCGAATCCCGCAAACGCGGCGCGATAGCCTTCGCGCTTGTTGAGCACCGTCGCCCACGACAAGCCGGCCTGCGCGCCTTCGAGGATCAAGAACTCGAATTGCGTCTGGTCATCCCAGACAGGCACACCCCACTCCTCATCGTGATAGCGCAGGTAAAGCTCGTTACCGCCGAGGGGCCAGGTGCAGCGCTTCTTCATGGGCGACAGGCTACAGGCGACGGGTCACAGGCCGAGTATCGCAACACGATTTGTTGCCGAACTGTGTCAACATTTCCCCGCGGCGATCGAACGACGGCTGCAGGGCTGCCCTCTTCCCGCTCGCTTCGCTCAGCACTTGATGGGTATGGACGCACGATTGCCGCGGACGCAGGATCCGGAAGAGTGGTTTTCCGTAAGAAAAGCAGCGGAAAACATCTGCGCCACCGCTTCTCGCTACAGCATACAGCCTCCGGTCTACAGCCCTCGGAGCGCGCCTCGCGCCCCGACTGTCGCCCGTGGCCTGTAGCCTGTAGCCTATACGGCCAGTCCTCCACTGATCGACTGCCATCATGAACCGCGATTTCGGCGAATTCCCCCGTACCCGCATGCGGCGCATGCGCCGCGACGAGTTTTCGCGACGCTTGATGCGCGAAAGCACGTTGTCGGCCGACAACTTGATCTATCCCATGTTCGTCATCGAGGGGTCGAAACGGCGCGAACCCGTGGCCAGCATGCCGGGCATCGAGCGCGTCACGATCGATGAGCTCGTGCGGGAAGCGGAAACGCTTGTCGAGCTGAAAATTCCCGCGGTCGCGCTCTTCCCGGTGACGCCGCCGGAAGCGAAAACGCCCGACGGCAAGGAGGCGTGGAATCCGGACGGTCTCGCGCAACGCGCCGTGAAGGCGTTGAAGAAGGCGTTTCCGGAGCTCGGCGTCGTGACCGACGTGGCGCTCGACCCGTTCACGACGCACGGTCAGGATGGAATCATCGACGAGTCCGGCTACGTGCTGAACGACGTCACGGTCGAGGCACTCGTCAAACAAGCGATGTCGCACGCCGAGGCCGGCGCGGACGTCGTTGCGCCGAGCGACATGATGGACGGTCGGATCGGTGCGATTCGCGAAGCGCTCGAGGTCGCAGGCCACACGAACACCCGGATCCTCGCGTATTCGGCGAAGTATGCATCGAGTTTTTACGGGCCTTTCAGGGATGCCGTGGGTTCGGCAGGCAATCTGGGCAAAGGAAACAAGTACAGCTACCAGATGGACCCGGCGAATTCGGATGAAGCGCTGCGCGAAGTTGCGCTCGATCTGCAGGAAGGCGCGGACATGGTGATGATCAAGCCGGGCCTGCCCTATCTCGATATCGTGCGCAGAGTGAAAGAGACCTTCGGCGTGCCGACGTTCGTGTACCAGGTCAGCGGCGAGTACGCGATGCTGATGGCGGCTGCACAAAACGGCTGGCTCGACGAACGCGCCGTCGTGCTCGAATCGCTGATCTCGATCCGTCGCGCGGGCGCGGACGGGATTTTGACGTACTTCGCAAAGAACGTTGCGCGGTGGCTGCGCGAAAAGTAAGCCGATCTCCCCCGAACCGCTCGATTCTGATTCGTCGATCGCAACGTTTTCGACTCCGGTCACGGCTCCGCGGACCGGGATGTGCGATAGATGCGCGCCTATGACTACGCCAACGCCAGACCGATATGCCGTCATCGGCTTCCCTGTGAAGCAGAGCTGGTCGCCCTTCATTCACGCGATGTTCGCGAAGCAGACCGGTCAGGCGATGACGTACACGCGCATGGAAGTCGCGCCGGAAAATTTTGCGCGTGAAGTGGAAGCGTTTTTTGCAGCCGGCGGCCGCGGCTTGAACGTCACCGTCCCTCACAAACAAGCCGCTTGTCTTCTGACGCGCTATCGCACGCCGCGCGCCGAAATTGCCGGAGCGGTCAACACCATTGCTGTCCAAGACGGCGGAGAGCTGCTCGGCGACAACACCGACGGTGCGGGACTCGTCACCGACCTGAAGCGCAATCTGGGATTGGAGCTTGGCAACATTCGCGTGTTGCTGCTCGGAGCCGGCGGTGCGGCGCGCGGAGTCATCGGTCCGATACTCGGCGAGTCTCCGGAGTACTTGGAGATCGCAAACCGCAATGGCGAGCGCGCCGAGCAGCTTGCCAAGGAGTTCGCAACGCTCGGCAACGTGCGCGGCTGCGGTTTCGATGAGATCACCTCCACTGGACATTTCGATCTCGTACTCAACGCGACATCCGCGAGCCTCCAAGAAACCATTCCACCCGTACCGCCCAGCGTGATCGGCCCGACAACGCTGTGCTACGACATGGCCTACGGTAAAGGCGACACGGTGTTCACGCGCTGGGCGAAGAGCGCCGGCGCCGGCCGCGCCGAAACCGGCTGGGGCATGCTCGTCGAACAAGCCGCCGAATCGTTCTATTTGTGGCGGGGAGTGAAGCCGGACACGAAACCCGTTCTCGAGGCGCTCAGGCGCGAACACGCCCCTCAACGCAATTGAGAATGGAGAACTAGAGAAGCGCTTCGCGCAAGAACTCGAGCACGCAGTAGCGTGAGAACTCCTGCAATTCTCAATTCTCCCGTTCTCAACTCCACATCGTGAACGACCGAGTCGTTCACGCTTCAGTTCTCCATTCTCAATTCTCAATTCTCAGATAGTTGTCCTTCACCTTCACATAGTGCCCCGCCGAGTACGTGAGGAACTCGATCTCCGAGGGCGTTAGATCGCGTACTCGCTTCGCTGGGCTGCCGACGTACAAGCCGCGCGATTCCAGGCGTTTGCCAGGCGTGACGACGGCACCCGCGCCGACCATCACGAAATCTTCGACGATGACGTCATCCAGCACGAGCGCACCCATGCCGATGAGACACGCGTTGCCGATCGTGCACGCATGCAGCACGGCACGATGACCGACGGTCACGTCGTCGCCGACGATCAGCTCGCGTCCGCCGGGCCGATAAGGTCCATCGTGCGTCACGTGTAGGACACAGCCATCTTGGATGCTCGTGCGCGCGCCAATATGGATCGAATGCACATCGCCTCGCACGACCGCCATCGGCCAGATCGATGAATCGTCGCCGATCGTAACCTTGCCGATCACGTGGGCGGTCGGCGCGATGTAGACCCGCGCCCCGATGGTGGGCATCACGCCGAGGTAGGCAGAAATCGTCATATCAATTGAGAATTGAGAATGGACAATTGAGAATTAGGAGGAGCTCGCACGTTGCCGCGTGCTCTGAATTACCGCGCGAAGCGCTTTCCTA
>DATCLP010000581.1:0-6083 GCA_036563855.1 Steroidobacteraceae bacterium
GCATGTAGCGACTGTACTTCGCGTGCAGGATGCGTCCCGGCACACGATCGCCGACCTTGTAGCCGTCCTTCGCCATTTCGGGACGCTTGCGCAGCATCTCCGGCGTGACTTCGAACTCTTCGAGCATGATCGGCGCGGGGCCTTTTTCTTTCGCGAGCTCGAGCGCGGCTTCCCAACCGGCGAGCGCCATTTCGCGCGTCACGTTCTGCGTGAAGGCGACCGACTTCTTCGAGCCGTACTTCATGCACATCATCGTGATCGCCGAGCCGAGGCCCAAGAAGCCCATGCCATGTCGGCGCTTACGCGTGATCTCGTCGCGCTGCTGGCCGAGCGGCAGGCCGTTGATCTCGACGACGTTGTCGAGCATGCGCGTGAAGACCTTCACGACCTTGCGGAACTCTTCCCAATCGAAGCGCGCGTCCTCGGTGAACGGATCGACCACGAAGCGCGTGAGATTGATCGAGCCGAGCAGGCACGAGCCGTACGGCGGCAGCGGCTGCTCGCCGCACGGATTGGTGGCGCGGATGTTCTCGCACCACCAGTTGTTGTTCATTTCGTTGACGCGGTCGATCAGGACGAAGCCCGGCTCGGCGAAGTCGTACGTCGAGGACATGATCACGTCCCACATGCGACGTGCGGGCAGCGTCTTGTAGATCTTGCAGCAGACGAGGCCCTCGTCGTTGACGATGTAGCCTCTCTTGACCGGCCACTCGCGCCAGATGAATTTCGAGGAATCGTTGATATCGAGCTTGTCGGATTCGACTTCCTGACGCGTGACCGGGAAGGCGAGCTTCCATTCCTTGTCGTGCTTCACCGCCTGCATGAATTCGTCGGTGATGAGCAGCGACAGATTGAATTGGCGCAGGCGCCCTGCTTCGCGCTTCGCACGAATGAAGTCCATCACGTCCGGATGGCCGACATCGAACGTGCCCATCTGCGCGCCGCGACGGCCGCCGGCCGACGAGACGGTGAAGCACATCTTGTCGTAGATATCCATGAACGAGAGCGGGCCGGAGGTGTACGCACCCGCGCCGGAGACGTATGCGCCTTTCGGACGCAGCGTCGAAAACTCGTAGCCGATGCCGCAGCCGGCTTTCAGCGTGAGACCGGCCTCGTGCACCTTCGCGAGGATGTCGTCCATCGAGTCGTAGATCGTGCCCGAGACGGTGCAGTTGATCGTCGAAGTTGCAGGCTTGTGCTCTTGCGCGCCGGCGTTCGAGGTGATGCGGCCTGCGGGGATCACGCCCTTACGCAGCGCCCACAGAAACTTCTCGTACCACTCTTCGCGCTTTTCAGGCTCTTCCACGTCGGCAAGCGCACGCGCGACACGCTTGTAGGTGTCGTCGATAGTCTTGTCGATCGGCGTGCCGTCCTTCGCGCACAACCGGTACTTCTTGTCCCAGATGTCGAGCGAGGCTTCCTGGAAAGGAATGCTGTTGACGTCCATGGGCTCAAGTTTGATCGCAGTCTTCATGCCGGCGTGAAACTCCCGGTTGTGAGCGTGGAACCCCCGTTCGTCCCCATTCGGCGGTCCGTACTTCATGCGGATCCCCGAACAGTCCCCTTCTGACCTAGCAGGTGGCGCGATCCCCGGGACTTATGCGGCTTGACTTTGCGTGAAAGTCCGCCTTCGGTTCTTGTGATCGCGACACACAACATATTGTGTCAGTAGAGTGAATCTAGTCTCGCACCGGGAAGCTCGTCAAGAAATGAGTTACGCCGATCACGGTCTCAAAAAGTATCGATAACACATGGTCTTACGAAATTTCGCGCGCAAAAATTCGCCTAATATTTCGCGCGCATCCGGGTTTTCCCCGACCCGTGCATAGCACAAGATCTTGTGTCAGTCCCTCCACAGGCAATGCACACGGCGTGCACCGGTTGTCCACAGGTTTCCCAGAGGACCTGGGGCTTTGGGGCGTAGGTTTAAACGCAGGGCTCGGGGGCTTGGGGCTCGGGACTGTGAGGGCTCGAAGCATCGGCGTGACGACTCACCACAAAAGGGCGCCCCTCTTCCTTCATGCTCGCCGTCCGCGTTCATTTCGAGTCCGGAACAATGCTTTAAGCCCCAAGCCCCGCGCCCCGAGCCCCAAGCCCTCAATGAAATATGTGTGAATCTCCCAAAACCCGCGGCTCGTCTGTCGCGGTCGGCCTGCCCCATGAGGCTAAAATCCGGTCACGCTCTTTCGAACCTGCCGACAGGACTCCACATGACACCACTGATCCGAGTTCCGCGTGCGCTTTTCGTCAGCCTGGTCGCAAGCGCACTTTTCTGTGCTGCGACGGCCGGCGGCGCGCAATTGCCGGAGCGCGTCGGGGATACGCCCCTGCCGTCGCTCGCGCCGATCATCAAGAAAACAGCGCCCGCGGTCGTGAACATCGCGACGAAGGGCACGGTTCGCGAGCCGTTGTTCAACGATCCGCTGTATCGCCGCTTCTTCGGCGACGTGCCGCGCGAACGGCCGTTTCAAAGCGCCGGCTCCGGCGTGATCGTCGATGCGAAGAACGGCTACATCATCACGAACGCGCACGTCATCGAGAACGCCACCGAGATCACGGTGACGCTGCACGACGATCGCGAGATCAAGGCGGAGGTCGTCGGCAAGGATCCGGCTTCCGACGTCGCCGTGCTGAAGGTGGAGGCGAAGAACCTGTCGGAGATGCCGCTGGCCGATTCGAGCAAGGCCGAGGTGGGCGATTTCGTGATCGCAATTGGCAATCCGTTCGGGCTGCAGCACACGGTTACGTCCGGAATCATCAGCGCGCTCGGCCGCTCGGGCATCAATCCGGACGGCTATGAGGACTTCATTCAAACCGACGCGTCGATCAATCCCGGCAACTCGGGCGGCGCGCTCGTGAATCTCAACGGCGAGCTCGTCGGCGTGAACACCGCGATCTTCTCGCGCACAGGCGGCAACATCGGCATCGGCTTCGCCATTCCGTCGAACATGGTGAAGGCCGTGATGTCGCAGCTCATCGAATACGGTGAGGTGAAGCGCGGCATTCTCGGCGTGCAGCTCAGCAACATTTCGCCGGCGATCGCCGAGAACCTCGGGCTGCCGAGCGCAAAGGGCGCGCTCGTCGGTCAGGTCGTCGAGGACTCGCCGGCTGAAAAAGCCGGCATCAAGGCGGGCGATGTGATCGTCTCGGTCAACGGCAAGCCTGTCGCAAATGCGGCCGAAACGCGAAATGCGATCGGCATGCTGCGCGTCGGCGAGCGCGTCGACGTCGGCTTGATCCGCGACGGCAAACCGATCACCGTGCGCGCGACGATCGGCTCGCGCGAAGGCACCGGCGCAGCGCGCGCGGGAGAGATTCATCCAGCGTTCGAAGGCGCGACGCTCGGCAACGCCGACAACAACGACGGCGTCGTCGTGCGCAACGTGGCGGAAGGAAGCCCGGCGCAAGTGAACGGCCTGCGCCCGAACGACGTCATCCTCGCCGTCGGCCGCGTACGCGTCAGCAACGTCGAGCAACTCCGCAACGCACTCAAGGACGTCAAGTCGTTCGCGATCACGATTCGAAGGGGGAATTCGACGATAGTGTTCCCGATCGGCTGATGCCTGAAGGCTGGAGGCTGAAGGCTGAAGACTGAAGGCTGAAGGTAGAAGCGGCGCGCTCGCGCCGCTCGATTCCCTCCCCTGCCGGTGCGGAGGAGGGTTAGGGGCAAACAATCGGCTGCGTGATGCGCAGCCGAGTAGGCGGGCAACAGGCCACAGGCGACAGTCGGACGCCCGCTTCCATTCGCCTCTCCTTGGGGCCTCGTTGGGGAGAGAGGTGATTTCGCGCAGCGCGCCAACCTTGCCTCTCCTTGGGGAGAGGCGGCGAGAGCGAACGCGTCGCGGTGAGGGGAGCGCACGAAAGCGCGCCTTCGCTGTCAACCAACGACCCGTCGAGTCACGAGTCACGCTCGCTGTCCCACACCGGCCCATTGTTCCTTCCGCAAAACTCCTTGCGCTTCTCTTTCCCACCATCCGCGATCTCGCGAACGGCTTCGTAGAACTTCGGTAGGTCGTCGTTGTGCGCCTTCAGAAGTTCGCGCAGCTTCGGCAGGCATCCGTGGTACGTGGCGGCTGAAACGAGATGCGCGTTGTTGAGCGCGCGGTCGAACCAGCGGTCATAGCCGGAGAAGCCGCCCCACTCGCGCTTCAATTGCTCGTACTCGAATTTGAGGCGTCCGAACTCGAGATGCTTGCGATAGCGCATCTCCTCTTCCGGCAAATCCATCGCATAGAGATTGCGCAGTCGCTCGCGCGCTGAGAGCAGCAAGCCGATGAACTTCTCCTGACGCTCACGCTGCGTGTACCACACGCGCATTTCTTCGACGCGCCCGCGCGCTTTGAGCCAGCGCTCGAGTCCTTCCTCTTCGACGACCGTCGCGAACGATTCGTTGAACACCGAATCGCCGGGCACGTAGACGACTTGATGTGCGAGCTCGTGGAACAGCGTGCCTGCAAGCTGCACGTCGTTCCAGACGAGCATCGTGTTCAAGACCGGATCGTCGAAGTGGCCGAGCGTCGAATACGCAGCGACGCCGCCGACGGCTGCGTCGTAGCCGCTGAAGCGCAACCGTCGCGCATAGGCTTCGGCGCGCTCTTGCGCGAAGTAGCCGCGATACACGACGCAGCCCGCGATCGGAAAACACCAGCGCCGCGGCTCGACCGAAAACTCCTCGGTCGCAAACACATTCCAGACGACGTAGGGCCTCTGCAGATCGGCGTAGCTGCGGTAGCTGCCGTTGTCCGGAAGCCCGAGCTCGTCGACGGCGAACGCGCGCGCCTCGGACACATATTCAAGGCGCTGCTTGAGCGGCGTCGGCGTCGCGGGATTCTCGATCACCGCCGGGATCGGCTGGCGCTTCGAAACGATCTCCATCTGCCCCGCCGCGGCTTGAAGCAGGTAGCAGCCCGACAGCGGCGCCAGGCTCAGCAGCAATAAAAGGAGTCGAAGCGGCACGGTCAGGATCGGAGACTCATATATGGCCCCAGTGTTGGACGCCCGCCGCCGCCGATCAAGTCATTCTCTTCGATCCCCGCGTCCCGAAACTGGGATAGCGCTAGACTCGCGCCATGGAGATCTATTTGGTCGGCGGTGCGGTTCGCGATGAGTTGCTCGGCTTGCCGGTGCGCGAGCGCGATTGGGTCGTCGTGGGCGCCGAGCCGCAGGAACTGCTCGACCGTGGCTTCCGGCCGGTCGGGAAGGATTTTCCGGTGTTCCTGCATCCGGAAACGAACGAGGAGTACGCGCTCGCGCGCACGGAGCGCAAGACCGGTCCCGGTTATCGCGGTTTCGAAACGCGCTTCTCGCCCGATGTGACGCTCGAGCAGGATCTCGAGCGACGCGATCTCACGATCAATGCGATCGCAAAAGATCCAGAGACCGGCAAGCTGATCGATCCGTTCGGCGGCGAACGCGATCTGCGCGATCGAGTGCTGCGGCACGTTTCGCCGGCGTTCGTCGAAGACCCGGTGCGCGTGCTGCGCGTCGCACGCTTCGCGGCGCGGTTCGCGCCGCTCGGTTTCACTGTCGCGCCCGAAACGATCGAGCTCATGCGTCAGATCGCCGCGAGCGGCGAGCTCGATGCGCTCGTCCCTGAACGCGTGTGGCTGGAGCTACACAAGACGTTGCAGATGCCCGCGCCTTGGAGGTTCTTCGAAGTGCTGCGCGACGCGAACGCGCTTGCGGTGATCTTCCCGGAGATCGATGCGCTGTTCGGTGTGCCGCAACCCGAGCAGTGGCATCCGGAGATCGATTCGGGCCTGCACACGATGATGGTGTTGGAGCAGGCGTGCCGCTTGAGTCCCGATCCGATCGTGCGGTTTGCGGCGCTCGTGCACGACCTCGGCAAGGGCACGACGCCGAAAGACGAGTGGCCGCGCCACGTCGCGCACGAGCATCGCGGTGTGCCGCTCATCGAGCAACTCTGCGCGCGCTTGCGCGTGCCGAATGCGTTTCGCGATCTCGCGATACTCGTCGGCCGGCATCACTTGGTGATGCACAAGGCGGATCAATTGCGGCCTGGCACGATGCTCGAGCTACTCGAACATCTCGATGCGTTTCGGCGGCCCGAGCGCGTCGAGCAA
>DATCLP010000582.1:0-1732 GCA_036563855.1 Steroidobacteraceae bacterium
CGTCAGTACGCACCGGTGTTTCACATCGCTGCGCCGCTCGAATGTGAAACCTCGCGCGACTGTTCCAGCCCACAGGCTGCAGCCTACACCTATAGCTTTCTCCGTTTGCGGCGCGACCATCGTCAAATGCGCGTTTTTCGGCTGCGATCTTGCCGCTATAATCCGCGCGCTTTGAGTCCGGGACCGCCCGTCCGGGCGCAGCTCCCGTTCCTTTAATCCTCCCGGAGGACGCATGAAAGATTCGTTCAAGGCGCGCACGACGCTCGCTTGCGGCGGCAAGAACTACGAAATCTTCAGTCTGGCCGCTCTAAAGGACCGCAACGTCGCCCGTCTGCCGTACAGCCTCAAAATCCTGCTGGAAAATCTGCTGCGGTTCGAAGACGGCGTGAACGTCACGCGCGCTGACATCGAAGCGCTCCTCAATTGGGACCCGAAAGCAGCGCCGTCCTACGAAATTTCGTTCACGCCAAGCCGCGTGATCATGCAGGACTTCACGGGCGTCCCGGCGATCGTCGATCTTGCCGCGATGCGCGAAGCGATGAAGAAACTGGGCGGCAATCCCGATGACATCAATCCGCTGTCGCCGGCGGAGCTCGTCATCGACCACTCCGTACAGGTCGACGCGTACGGCACGCGTGATGCGCTCCTCAGGAACACAAAGATCGAATTCGAACGCAACCAGGAGCGCTACGCCTTCCTGCGTTGGGGACAGAACGCATTCCGTAATTTCAAAGTCGTGCCGCCGAACACGGGTATCGTGCACCAAGTCAACATCGAATACTTGGCGCGCGTCGTGTTCGATGTGGAAAAGGATGGCGCACGCTGGGCGTATCCCGACACGCTCGTCGGGACGGATTCTCACACCACGATGGTCAACGGTCTCGGCGTACTCGGTTGGGGCGTCGGCGGTATCGAAGCGGAAGCCGCGATGCTCGGCCAGCCCGTCACGATGCTGATTCCGCACGTCATCGGCTTCAAGCTGACGGGTACGCTGCCGCCCGGCGCAACGGCAACCGACCTCGTGCTGACCGTGACCGAGATGCTGCGCAAGAAAGGCGTGGTCGATAAGTTCGTCGAGTTCTTCGGCGACGGTTTGGCCAGCCTGCCGGTGGCCGACCGCGCCACGATTGCGAACATGTCGCCGGAATTCGGCAGCACCTGCGCGATCTTCCCGATCGACGAAGAAACGCTGAAGTACCTCGAGCTGACGGGGCGCTCCGCCGAACAGATCGCGCTCGTCAAGGCATACGCACAGCACCAAGGCTTGTGGCGCGAGAACGGCCAGCCGCAGGCCGATTACACCGATGTGCTCGAGCTCGACTTGAGCACGGTCGAGCCATCGCTTGCCGGGCCCAAACGTCCGCAGGATCGCGTGCCGCTGCGCACGGCGAAGAACACCTATCAGTCGACGCTCAAGGTCATGGCCGAAGAGCGTGCGAAGAAGAATCCGTCGGCAACGGGCGTCGGTAAAGCGACCGTGGACGGACAAACGTTCGACGTACAGGACGGTGCCGTGTTGATCGCCGCGATTACGAGCTGCACGAACACGTCCAATCCCGCGGTGCTCGTGGCTGCTGGCTTGCTCGCCCGCAATGCGCGCAAGCGCGGGCTCACTTCGAAACCATGGGTGAAAACGAGCCTGGCTCCGGGCTCGCGCGTCGTCACCGAATACTTGACGAAGGCCGGTCTCACGGAGGATCTCGAAGCCGTCGGCTTCTACACTGTCGGCTAT
>DATCLP010000583.1:0-2947 GCA_036563855.1 Steroidobacteraceae bacterium
CTCCTGCAGCCTACAGTCCACAGCCTGGACGTAGGTTGCCGACGCAACCGGAGGCTCATCTTTTCCCTTAATCAACTTCAGACGGGCTCAAGGACACAGTTTTTCGGCCGTTGTTTTTCCATGATGCCTGGCCGCGAGGCAGTACGCTCTCGCGGTTATGTAATTCGTCCAAACCCTGAATACGCAACGTCCGTACAACAAGAGCTTGCGTCAAGCGATGGCCAGCGGTTCTCACACGATCGACCCGACCGTGTATCGCGCGTTCGATGCGATGCCCGTGGCCGTTGCGATCGTGACGGCGGGCGACGAATCGCGCACAACCTACACGAACGCGGCCTTTACGACGCTCACCGGCTTCACGCGCGAAGAATTCAACAGCCGCAGCCTGTACGAGCTCGCCGTCGCCGATAGCGACCCAGACGTCGTGCGGCAATGGCGAACGGCGCTTCGCCAAGCGAAGTCGTTTTCGGACGAGTTGCTGGTCGCGCGGCGAGACGGCCAGCAACTATGGCTCAAGATCTCGATGCAGCCGCTTGCGTTGCCTGGTCTACGAGACGATGCGCTGCTCGTGACGCTCGAGGACATCACCGCACACAAGGCGGCGCGCGCTTCGGTGCGCGCGAGCGAAGCTCGGCTCCATGTCGCGATGGAGGCGAGCGAACTGTCGATGTGGGATTGGAACGTCGTGCGCGACGAGGTCTATTACAACGATCAGTGGCGCGTCTCGATCGGCATCGAACCGCAAGAGCTGTTGAAGCGCGAAGCGCTGCACGAGCGTTTGCTATTGCCCGACGATGCGGACGTGTTGCAGCGTTTCGAACGTCATGTTCGCGGCGAGACGACTCACTTCGAAGCCGAATACGCCTTGCCGACCGCCTTCGGTAAGCCGAAGTGGTTCAGCGCTCGCGCCAAAGTCGTCAAACGCGACGAGAGCGGCAGAGCGCAACGCGTGATCGGCGTGTTACGCGACATCTCGCGGCGCAAGCACGAGCTACAGCAATCCGCCGAGATTCACCAACGCTGGGAACGCGCCGTGCGCGGCACATCGGACGGGTTGTACGACTGGGATCTGCTCACCGGTCACGTCTGGTATGCCGCACGATTTCGCGAGATCGTCGGCTACACGGAAGAAGAGTTCCCCGACACGTTCGGTGCATTTCAGAACATCGTGCAGGAAGCGGATCGTGCTCAGGTGCTCGCGAGCATTCGCGCGCATCTCGAGCATCGTGCGCCGCTCGACGTGCGTTTTCGCATCAGGCGCGGCGACGGTGCGACACTGTGGTGCCGTTTGCGCGGCGAGGCCGAGCGCACGCCCGGCGGGCGTCCGCTCCGACTCTCCGGTTCGATCAGCGACATCACGGGTCAGGTCGAAGCCGAGCGTGCGGTGAGCCGAACGCAAGATTTCTACGGCACGATTCTCGACTCGCTACCGTTCTTCATTGCGTATGCCGATCGTTCCGAACGCATCGTCTACGCGAACAAACGGTTCGAAGAGCTTCTGGCAACACCGCTGAGCAAGAATCTCGGTCGGCTGCTCAAGGACATCGTCGGTCGACGCCGTTACTTGACGATCGGACCGCTGGTGCGCGAAGCGTTGCAGGGTCGAACGGTCGAGCATCAAGGACGTTATCGCGATTGGAATCGGCGATACCTCGACATGGAGGCCGCCTTCGTTCCGCACTCTGACGAAACGGGCGCCATCCAGGGCTGCTTCATCGCCGCACGCGACGTGACGGAGCGCAAGTTGCTCGAGGCAGAGTTGCGTCAAAGTCAAAAGATGGAAGCGATCGGCCGGCTCACGGGCGGCATCGCCCACGACTTCAACAACCTGCTCGCTGTGATCATCGGCAACATGCAGCTGCTGGCTCGTTCGTTGCGCGAGAGCCCTCGGTTGTTGAAACAAGCGGAGACCGCCTTGAGCGCTGCGATCCGAGGAGGCGAGCTCACGCGGCGACTCCTCGCGTTCGCCCGTCAACAAGTGCTCGAGCCGAAGGTCGTCGACGTCAATGTTCTGCTCGCGGGCATGTGCGAGCTGCTGCGGCGGTCGCTGACGAGCGAGATCGAGATCCGGCTACGAACCCAGGTGGATGCGTGGCCGATCAAGGTCGATCCCAGTCAGCTCGAGAACGCAGTTCTCAATCTCGTGATCAACGCCCGCGACGCGATGCCCCATGGCGGTACGATCACGATCGTCACGCGCAACATGGTCGTCACGGAAGCGGACGTCGCTCAGCACGGAGACAGCTCCGAGCTGCCGCGACCGGGCGAATACGTGCGATTGGAAGTCGTCGATACCGGCACGGGTATGACGGCCGACGTTCTCAAGAAGGTGTTCGATCCGTTCTTTACGACGAAGGACGTCGGCAAAGGCAGCGGTTTGGGTCTCTCGATGGTGTACGGATTCGTCAAGCAGTCGGAAGGCCACATTCATATGTCGAGCGCGCCCAACCGCGGTACTGCAGTACATGTCTATTTTCCACGCGCACATGCGGACGCGAAGAACATCGGCCAGGACAAGCCGGCGATCGAAGCGTTGCCGCGTGGACACGAAACGATTCTGGTCGTCGAAGACGATGCGGAAGTGCGCGCCACGGCCGTGGACTTGCTCACCAGCCTGGGATATCGAGTGCTCGAAGCGGCCAACGGTCACCACGCCTTGGAACAGTTCATGCTTCATCCGGAAATCGACCTCGTGTTCTCGGATGTCATGCTGCCGGGGGGATTGCTCGGAACGACCTTGATCGCGAAACTCTGCGAAAGACGCCCCGGCTTGAAAGTGTTGATGACGACGGGCTTCAGCGAGAGCACCATCTTGCATCGCGGCCTGCTCGACGGCTCGATCGCGTTGCTCAGTAAGCCCTACAAGGTAGAGGACCTGGCGCGACGCGTGCGTACGATCCTCGACGAACCGGAGGAGACTCGGCGTGTCACTGCATGAGCGAAATCT
>DATCLP010000584.1:0-3416 GCA_036563855.1 Steroidobacteraceae bacterium
CCCCCACGTGGGCGATCGCCACCCGATTATCGAAGAACAGGCACGAGACGATCGTCGTCCCCATTCCCTCGCATTGAGGCTGCGTTTTGGCGGTTTGATAGATGATGCGGTTTGCCCGCTGGATCGCATCGCGCAGCACGATGCTCGGTCTGGATAGGCCCGTTTCCGGGTCGGGGATAGTCATGTCCTGGTGTTCGACGGCCTCCTTCACGAGGCTCATGATCGTCTTGACCGCAATACCGCTCGCGACCTCGCCGGCGTTGTAGCCCCCCATGCCATCGGCCAACACGAGCAGGCCGATGTCCGCGTCGACGCCGATCGTGTCCTCGTTGTGCTCGCGGACTCGACCGACGTCGCTAAGGCCGACTGAGCGGATCTTGCCTCGCACTAGCGCTTACTCCCTGGCACGACTGCAGAAAGATGACGATTCATGGTAGCAACCATTCGTGTTCCGCCTGGGTTCGTTTCGGCGGAGCCAACTGCTGCGCGCAAGCTCGCAGAGCCGCGGCAAACTCGGCACAGGTCGGGTAACGGTCGTCGGCCGACTTGGCGAGCACACGATCGAGGATGGGCTCGATGCCCTCTGGCAGCTCCGGTCGGATGGACCGGATCGGAGGATGCGGCTCGGTGGCGATCTTTTGCATCAAGCGCGGCATCGACTCGGCGCGGAACGGCAACTGCCCGCAGAGCAGCTGGTACAGGCTGACCCCCAGGGCGAATTGATCGGAACGTCCGTCGAGGCTACGTCCTTCCAATTGCTCCGGCGACATGAATGACGGTGTGCCCAGGACGATTCCGGTTTTCGTTCGGCTCGTATCGGTCAGTCGTGCGATGCCGAAGTCTGTGATCTTCAATTCGTCCGTGTCGGAATTGAACATTATATTAGCGGGTTTGATGTCGCGATGAACGACGTTCTGCCGGTGTGCATAGTGCAGAGCGTCGGCCACCCGGGCAATCAGCGTTAGCACCGTCCCAGGCGGTAGCAGGCGTGCCGGGTCGGTGTAGTAGCTGAGATGCTGCCCGCGAAGGTATTCCATCGCGATGTAAGCCAATCCCTGATCTTCGCCTGCATCGTAAACCGTGACGATTGCGGGGTGATTGAGGCGCCCCGCCATTTCGGCTTCGCGAAAGAAGCGGGCGCGCGCTTCTTCCAGGTCCTCGTCCTCGAACTCTTCGGCGAGCGGAATTGCCTTGATCGCCACCACGCGGTTGATCTTGGGATCGCGACCCAGGTAGACGACTCCCATAGCCCCTTTGCCGATCTCGCGCTCGATCTCGTAGCGACCCAACGTTCGCGTACCGGGCTTGGTCGGTGTCGCGGCCGGCCGCGTTTGGGGCCGCGCGGCTTCCCTCAGCTGGGGTGCGGCGGGTGTTTCTGTAACCCGCGGCGCCTCGCGCTCGGCCAAGTCTTCTCTTACTCGGGCACGGCGCATCCTGAGGTCGCGGTAGTTCGGATCCCGCGACGCAATGTGGCTGTAGACGGCAGCCGCCTTCTGGTTCTGGCGCCGACGCTCGAAGTCGAGTCCGAGCTGATACAACAACTCCATCGTCGGCGCATCGAGCGGACAGCGGCGATAGGTTTCGAATGCGAGATCGAGCTGGCCTTGTTTGTGAAACGTTTGGCCGAGCGTGCGCAGGCTCGCAGTCGAGTCCTTGCTCTGCGCGCTCGAACGTACATTGGCTCGTCGTATCAACTCGCCGACGACATACAGCGAAAAGCCGCCGAGCATCGCCAGCGCGGGCAGTGCGAGGTGGGGCCAGATTCGCATCGAGCTCAACAGACCGATTTCGGTGATGCCGAGCGCCGCAACGACTACGGCGCTTGCGACTGCGCCGATGGCGATGCCTGCTGCAGGTAAGAGCCATGCCGCTGCCAAGACGACGATGATCATGGCAGCCCACTCGATGGCGATCGCCGAGGTCGGTCGCGAGTAATAGGTCGCGTCCAGGATGCTCGAGGTCGCGCTGGCGATGGCGATCACATCCGGAAGATGCGGACCGACGGGCGACATGATCGTCGTCGCCTCGGAGATCTCGGCGTCCGGGAACCCGATGAGCACGACCTTGCCGCGCAACTCTTCGCTCGGCACTTCGCCGGACCATACGCGCCAGAAGGGCAGCTCCTTGAACGCTGCGCGCGAAAAGTATTGCGGCAGCATGCGCTGTTGAGAATCCAAGGGAATCGAACGGTCGCCGATCCGTAGCGCGGCGGGATTCACGGCGATGTCGTTTGGTGCCAGGCCGAGCGCTTCGGTCGCTATCGCGGTGGCCAGCGAGGGAATGGAATCGTATCCGCTGCGGACGGCAACGACGTCGGAACGCACGGTTCCATCGGCATCGGGTGCGAAAGCGACATGGCCGACGGCGCTCGCTGCGCGCAAGAAGTTTTCTTGAGGCGGGCGAAGCTGCATGGCTTGCAGCGCTCGCCCCGCGTTGTTCGTACCGATGAGCAGCGATGGCGGCAGCTCGCTGTTGCTCGTTGCTTCTCGCGTAAGGCGAAGCTCGATCGGCAGCACGACGCGCCCGTGCATTTCCATGGCCTTGACGAGTCGGCCTTCCGCACTGCTGCTGGCAGCCGCGGCTCTCAAGAGTTGGCGCAGCTCCCGCGCCTGCTCGTTATTGCCGAGCCCGGACGATTCGAGCAACGACAGTGCGTCGCGCACGCGTTGCAAGTCGGCGCTGTTCGCAACCGAACCGAACGGGACTGTCCATCCGATGACGCTTGCACCAGCCGTGCGCAGGCGATCGATCGCGGTCGCATGCACGTCCCAACCCCAAGGCCACTTGCCGAGCTTCTCAATGCTCGCCTTATCGATGGACAGGACGACGATGTCGGCCGAAGGCGCAACCTTCGAGGAGCGATGGATGCGGTCGTAGAGCTTCGTCTCGAGGCCGAGGCCGGAATCTGGCGCAACGAGCCGACCAACGGCTAGCACAACGGTCGCCGCGAGACCGCCGGGAAGCCAGGAAAATCGTGCAAGTTTAGAAGCCACTTATGATTCCGCAGCCAAAAGCGAGTCGAGTATAGCCAAGCCCCTTTGCTCAAATTGTTGGGGCCGTCACACCCCGCGTGCATTGGGTTCTCCTCGGTGCACCTGTAAGCTGCCGAGCATGGCCAAATCCCGTCAGATCTACGTTTGCGATAAGTGCGGCAACTAAAGCCTGCAGTGGCAAGGCCTGTGCCCATCGTGCGGCGCCGGGGACTCGCTCAAAGCTGTCACCGTCGCGAAAACCAAGCCGCAGCACAAATCGTTTGCCGCGCGCTCTGAAACACCTCGCAAATTGGCGGAGGTCGTGGAGGCGGACGAACCGCGCATTCGAACAGGGCTCGGCGAGCTCGACCGCGTCTTGGGAGGCGGTCTCGTTTTGGGGTCTGTCACGCTGCTGGGCGGCGATCCGGGCATCGGCAAGTCGAC
>DATCLP010000585.1:0-5099 GCA_036563855.1 Steroidobacteraceae bacterium
AAGGCGCACAACCTGCGCGAGCGTGCGCTCGAAGTGATTCGTATCTACAAGGGGCTGATCGAGGAAGACGCTTCTCGCCCCGAAACCGACTTCGCCTTCTATCTCGAGGAGGCGGCGCTCGTCACGCTCGGCTTGTGCTACGAGCGGCGGGGAAATTTTGCCGGCGGTGCCTATCACCCGATCCTGCGCCGACTCGAAGAGTTTTCGGACGAGCCGCTGCGCAAGGCGATCGTCTTGCACGAACGCCGGGCCGAACAATTGTTCGATCTCGACGCGAAGGTCACGAATGTCGTCGAGCAGTTGAAGGAGCGCGGACTCGTCAGTCCCTATTTGCGTGCCTTCGTGGTCGCCCGCATCAATCCCTTGCGATGGATCAAGGATGAGCCGCCGCCGCTCGAGGACGTCTTGAAAACCATGCGCGAGCGGGCAGCCAAGTTCAATGTCGACAAGGTCAAGCCGCAGGACCTGGCGCGCAGCGGTGGTATACCGGAGGAAGCCGGGTAGCGGGCTTCCGGAGGTGCGAACGGTTGCCGGGCAGGCTGAGGCGGTGCTTGCTCTGGCTGCGCCCGCCCGCTAGTGTTCGGGCCTGTTTTCAAAGGACTTGTTCAACCCGTATGCCGATGAATTTTTTGGACTTCGAGCAGCCGATCGCGGAGCTCGAAGCGAAGATCGACGAGCTGAAGTTCGTATCCAACGACACCGAAGTGAACATCGGTGAGGAGATCGCGCGTCTCAAGGCAAAAAGCCGCGCGCTGACGACGAGTATCTTCTCGAACCTCACGCAGTGGCAGATCACTCAGCTTGCACGGCACCCGCAGCGTCCCTACACGCTCGACTACATCAGCGCGATCTTCACGGATTTCCAAGAGCTGCACGGCGACCGGATGTATGCAGACGACCCGGCCATCGTCGCCGGGCCGGCGCGGCTCGAGGGTCAGCCGGTGATGATCATCGGCCAGCAAAAGGGCCGCGACACGAAGGAGCGCGTTCGACGCAACTACGGGATGCCCAAGCCCGAGGGCTATCGCAAGGCGCTTCGCCTGATGCGGATGGCCGAGAAGTTCTCGATGCCGCTCATCACGTTCATCGATACCGCAGGAGCCTACCCGGGCGTCGGCGCCGAGGAACGCGGACAGAGCGAGGCAATCGCGCGCAATCTGTTCGTGATGTCGCGTTTGCGTGTCCCCATCGTGAGCGTCGTGATCGGCGAAGGCGGCTCGGGCGGGGCGCTCGCCATCGGCGTGTGCGACCGGCTGCTGATGCTTCAGTACAGCATCTACTCGGTGATTTCTCCCGAGGGCTGCGCAGGCATTCTTTGGCGCAGCGCCGACAAGAAGGATCTTGCCGCCGAGGCGATGGGTGTGAGCGCCGAGCGCATTGCCAAACTCGGTGTCGTCGATGAGGTCGTGAAAGAGCCGCTCGGCGGCGCGCATCGCGATCCGCAAGCGATGGCCGAGACCCTGAAGGGTGCGCTGCTCAGGCATCTCGGCGATCTGCAATCGCGTCCGCTCGACGTCCTATTGAAGGCGCGCGAAGAGCGGCTGCGCGGCTACGGCGTTTACAGCGTCTCCTAGCGCCCGATCCGCCGCGAGATCGGGCGGCAGGGTCGGGCAGACGGCGAGTTCGTATGCACAAGCGCTCGCTCGACGAGCTTCCGCAGCTTCTCGCGCAATGGTTACCTGCCGGAGCAAGCGGCGATGTGCTCGTCGCTCTCAGCGGCGGCCTCGACTCGACTGTCTTGCTGCACGCGCTTGCGCCCTCGTATCGAAGTCGGCACAACGTTCGCGTCGTCCACGTTCATCACGGCTTGCATTCGGACGCGGAGCGCTGGGAGGCCGAATGTGCGCGTCAAGCGCAGGCGCTCGGACTCGAGTTTGTGACGCGCCGGGTTCGCGTTCCCGACAATCCGCCCGAGGGTCTCGAATCCGCTGCGCGCCGCGCGCGCTACGACGTACTGCGCGAAATGCTGCGTCCGAAAGAAGCGCTGCTCACCGCGCATCATGCGGACGATCAGCTCGAAACCGTGCTTTTGGCATTGATGCGAGGGAGCGGTGTCGAGGGCCTTGCCGCAATGCCTCGGTGTCAGCCCTTCGGGGCCGGTTGGCACGTGCGGCCGCTACTCGAGTGGACGCGCGACGAGATCGAGGAGTGGGCGCGCGCACGAGGGTTGAACTGGTCGCACGATCCTTCGAACGACAGCACGCGATTCGATCGCAACTACTTGCGTGCGCACATCGTGCCGGGACTGCGCGCGCGCTGGCCGTCAGCGGCGCATTCGGTCGTGCGTAGTGCGGCACACCTGGGCGACGCTGCGCAGCTGCTCGAAGAGATCGCGGCGCGCGATTTCGCCGATGCTTCGCACGGTCCGTGTTTGCGGGTTGCTGCGCTCGAACGGTTGAGCTCCGCGCGTCGTCGCAATTTGCTGCGCTACTGGCTGCGCGCGTACGGCGCTCGCGCACCGTCGACCCGTAAGCTTGCTTCGCTCGAGCACGACATGCTGGCGGCAGAGGACGATCGGTTGCCCTGCGTTGCATGGGATGACGTCGAGGTTCGACGTCATCGCGGCCTGCTTTATTGCGGACCGAAGCTCGCGCCGCTCGAGCAATTCCAAATCGAATGGGAGTGGCGCACGCCGCTGAAAATCGGTGCGCTACCGGGAATTCTTCGAGCGCAGATCGCGCACGGCCGGGGTCTGAAACGTTCGGCCTTGCCTTCGTGTGTACAAGTTCGTGCGCGGCGAGGCGGCGAGCGCTTGCGATTGCCGCAACATGCTCATCGCCGCGAACTCAAGAAGTTGCTGCAGGATGCGAGCGTCTTGCCGTGGTGGCGCGATCGTCTGCCGTTGGTGTTCGTGGGGGATACCCTGATCGCCGTCGCGGATCTGTGGATCGAAGCGAGCTTTGCGGCAGGTCGAGATGAGGAAGGCGTGGAAATCGTCTGGGAAGGGCGACCTTCGCTCACTGCCATGAAATAGATCCGCGGGACGACGAGTCGCCGGAAGAAATTCGACGTATCGCAGTGCGGCCGATGTTCTTCGCTTTCTTCGCACCGCATCCTCGGTTACACTGCACTCCCGTCGTGAAGCGGCGCTGCGCTCGATCGTTCGGCGTCACTTCGTTCTTGTCTCATCTGCGACGGTGCCTCCGATGACGCGTTTTATTTGTGTGACTGGCGGTGTCGTTTCCTCGCTCGGGAAAGGCATCGCCGCCGCCTCCCTGGGCGCAATTCTGGAGGCCCGCGGCCTCAAAGTGAGCATGGTGAAGCTGGATCCGTACATCAACGTGGATCCAGGCACGATGAGCCCCTTCCAGCACGGCGAGGTTTTCGTCACGAACGACGGGACCGAGACCGATTTGGATCTCGGACACTACGAGCGTTTCGTGCGGACGACGACGTCGCGCAACAGCAATTTCACGACTGGACGGATCTACGAGCGCGTGATCCAAAAGGAGCGGCGCGGCGATTATCTCGGCGCGACCGTTCAGGTGATTCCTCACATTACCGACGAGATCAAGCACTGCATCCGTCTCGGTGCCGGCGATGCCGATGTCTGCATGGTTGAGATCGGCGGTACGGTGGGCGACATCGAATCGCTTCCGTTCCTCGAGGCCATCCGTCAAATGGGCGTCGAGCTCGGGCACCACAACGTGCTCTACATGCATTTGACGCTCGTGCCGTACATTCCGAGCTCCGGGGAAATCAAGACGAAGCCGACGCAGCACTCCGTCAAGGAGCTGCGCTCGATCGGCATTCAGCCGGACATCCTCCTGTGCCGGTGTCAGAACCCGTTGCCCGACGATCAGCGTCGGAAGATTGCGTTGTTCACGAACGTCGAGGAGCGAGCCGTCATCTCTGCGGTGGATGCGGACGACATCTACAAGATTCCGTTACTGCTGCATCAGGAAGGACTGGACGACATCGTCGTCGACAAGTTGCGCTTGAACTGCAAGCCCGCGGACTTGAGCGAGTGGAAGCAAGTCGTCGCCGCGAAGCAAAACCCCGACATGAGCGTGACGGTGGCCATGGTCGGCAAGTACGTGAACCTGAAGGATTCGTACATCTCGCTGACCGAGGCGCTCACGCATGCGGGGCTACGTACGCGCACGCGCGTCAACATTCGGCTCGTCGAAGCGACGGACGTCGAGAAGCACGGCACGGGCTGCCTGCAGGACGTGGATGCGATTCTCGTGCCGGGCGGGTTCGGCGAGCGCGGCATCGACGGCAAGATGCAGGCGATTCGGTACGCCCGCGAGAACAAGATCCCGTACCTCGGCATCTGTCTGGGAATGCAGCTTGCGATCATCGAATTCGCGCGCAACGTCGCAGGGCTCGAAGGTGCCAATTCGACCGAGTTCGATCGCAACGCGCCGCATCCGGTCATCGCGCTGATCAGCGAATGGCAGGATCAAAAGGGTACGATCGAGCAGCGTTCCGAGAATTCGGATCTCGGCGGAACTATGCGGCTCGGCGCACAAGAGGTGAGGCTGTCGCACGGGTCGCGCGCGCATCAGATCTATGGCTGCGATGTGATCCAGGAGCGTCACCGTCATCGCTACGAGTTCAACAACCGTTACTTGCAGAAGCTGATGAATGCGGGGTTGCGCTTTTCGGGCTTTTCGCGTGACGGCCTCGTCGAGATGATCGAGTTGCCCGGGCATCCGTTCTTCCTGGCGAGCCAGTTCCATCCGGAGTTTCGTTCGACGCCGCGCGACGGGCACCCGCTATTTACCGGCTTCATCAAGGCAGCGCGGGCCTACCGGCAGGAACAAGAGCCGGCGAAAGCGATTGCATGAGAACGAGGGCATGGGCTCGATGACCCAGTGCGAGCTACAAGCGCCGAGTGACTAGTCCCGCGCCCCAAGCCCACGCCCCGAGCCCTGGTTATGAAACTCCTCAATTTCGACGTCGGTAACGATCGGCCGTTGTTCCTGATCGCAGGTCCCTGCGTGATCGAGAGCGAAGCGCTGATCTTGGACACGGCGGGGCGGCTCAAAGAGATTACGAGCCGCCTCGGTGTGCCGTTCATCTTCAAGTCGTCGTTCGACAAGGCGAACCGGTCCTCGCGCACGAGCTTTCGAGGGCCGGGCATGGAGGAGGGG
>DATCLP010000586.1:0-2618 GCA_036563855.1 Steroidobacteraceae bacterium
ACCGACCGGCGGATCGGTGTTGTGGCGGACCACGTAGCCTACGGCCAAGGCGAGCACGTCCGTCATCTTGACCTGCAACGCCAACGCGTTCTCCAAGAACGTGTTCTCGGCGCCCGCCTCGACGATGAATTTGTCGATCAGCGAAGTCGTCTCGGTAAAGCGATGCTCGAAATCGAGCGTCCCGCGGAAGATCACTTCGTCGTCGCTCTCGCCCAAAGCGATGAGCTCGCCCGTCTCCTCATCGAACGTATCCCGCGTTTCGAAGAACTTGTAACCGACACCGACGGTGCCGACGAAACTGGTGCGGTCGGTCTCGATGAACTTGCGGCCGACACCGCCGGAGAGCGTCGCTTGGTATTCGAAACCGCTGAAGCGATCGTCTTCGTAGCGCCCCGCGGCGAATGTGAAGTTTCGTTGCGAGAAGTTGTAGTGCGTTTCGCCGAAGAGATCCCAGCGCTGGGCGGTGGTGCCTTCGCCATCGGAGGATGCATACAAGGCCGAGCTGCCGAGCTTGTGCTTGAACGAATCGGTTTCGTTCTCGAGCGCGACCTTGAGATTGGCCGATTTGGTCTCAGTGTTGCCTGTCGAAATCACGAGTCCCGCCTCGCCCTTGCCGGTCCAGTCGGCGAGTGCGGCTGTGGACACCAAAATGCCGAGACAGAATACGTAGATACGAGCCATGCAACTCCCCATAGGTCCGTTAGTTTCGAGACAGAAACATCAATGGTGCCTCGCCACGGGGACTCAGGGAAAGCAGTTGCAAGCCGAAGCGAAGGGGCGGCCGACGAGGATTTCCCAGCCGCGGACGGACCGACACTTTTAGGAACAGGGCCTTACGGATGCGCGTATTGCCTGGGCACGGCCTCGACCTCGCTACAATACCCGTCCTGGGCAACGGCGGCAGCGAACGAGTCGGGCAAGCTCCGCGAGCCCCGCGTTCTCACACTTCCAGGCCGCTTTCTGAAGTTTCGTCAGGTCGGTGTCGACGGGGCCGTGTGGCGAACGAGGTAGCATGAATTCACTGGCTTCAACTCCGAGCGATCCCAAACCTGAGCGTCCAGCGGCACGCCAACGTTCGCGTGCGCGTATTTGGGCCAGCATTCTGGCGATCGCTTTGGCGAGCGTGGCGGGAGTCGCTGCGATGCGACAGGACGCCCCACCTCCGCCGCCTGAGCGCACCAAATTCACGCCGGATTTGGTGAAGGAGATGGCGCAGCGCCTTGCTCAGCAGTCGCATTCGATCCGACAGCTCGAAAGCAACTCGCCGCTTCGCCAAATTACCTACGAGCAATATCGAGATATTCGGGTCGATCCGCAGCGGCAAATCTGGCGCACCGAACAAGTGCCGTTCCGTGTCGATGTACTGCCGGCGGGCTTTTTGTTTCAGAACCCCGTATCGGTTTCGATCGTCGAGAGCGGAATGGCGCAGGAGATCCAGGCACCGCCGGGTCACTTCATTCTCGGGCCGCTCGTCGAGAAGCAACTTGCCGGACAAGCGATCCCCCTGTCAGGTTTCCGCGTGCGCACGCTCATCAACTCGCGCGCGGTTTGGGACGAGTTCCTGGTTTTTCAGGGCGCTTCCTTCTTTCGTGCGGTCGGCAAGGGCACGGCCTATGGGCTGTCGGCTCGGGGGCTCGCGCTGAAAACCGCCGCACCGACTGGAGAAGAGTTTCCGGTTTTCACGCATTTCTGGATCGAGCGGCCGAGCGCCAATGCCAGCGGCATCGTGATCCATGCGTTGCTTCAGAGCGAATCGACGACCGGCGCTTATCGTTTCTCGGTGATACCCGGCAGCGAAACGATCATGGATGTCGATCTCACGCTGTATCCGCGCGTGACGCTGGAGCACGTCGGCATTGCTCCGCTCACCTCGATGTTCTTGTTCGACGAGTCGGTGCGTAATCGCATCGAAGATTACCGGGATGAAGTGCACGACTCCGACGGTCTGCAGATTTTGATGGCCTCCGGCGAACAGGTCTGGCGCCAGCTTGCGAACCCCACGCAATTGCAAGTCTCGAGCTTCACGTCCGTCGCACCGAAAGGCTTCGGTCTGGTGCAGCGTTCGCGCAAATATTCCGACTTCCAGGACGTCAATGCGCGGTTCGAGAAGCGGCCGAGCACGTGGATCGAGCCGCGCAGCGACTGGGGTGAGGGATCGGTGCAGCTCATCGAGATTCCGAGCGACCGCGAGACGAACGACAACATCATTGCATTCTGGCGTCCGAAGGATCCGATTCCCGCCGGCCAGCCGTGGTCGATTTCCTATCGCTTGCGGTGGAATCAATTGCCGAAGCTCGCGCCCGAGCTCGGTCGCGCCATGGTCACGCGCACCGGCCCGACATGGGACGGCAAGCGCCGTCTTTTCGTCATCGATTTCGAAGGCCTGGGCAAATCGACCGAAGGGCTGCGCATCGACGCCGGAACCTCGGCCGGCAAACTCACCAATCTCGTGTTGCAGCCGAATCCGCGCATCGGTGCAGTGCGTGCAAGCTTCGAATTGGCGCCTGGCGATGCGACGGTGGCCGAGCTTCGTCTGCGACTGATGCGCGGCGATCAACCCGCAACCGAGACCTGGCTCTATCGATGGACGGCAAGCTGAAGCCGGCTCGCGTGGAGAC
>DATCLP010000587.1:0-3641 GCA_036563855.1 Steroidobacteraceae bacterium
AAGCTGCACGGTGCCGCCGCCGTACTGTCCTTTCGGGATCGTGCCTTCGAAGTCGCCGTAGTCGAGCGGGTGGTCTTCGACTTCCACCGCCAAGCGCTTGTCTTGCGGATCGATCGAGGGGCCCTTCGTGACGGCCCACGATTTGAAGACGCCGTCGAGCTCGAGCCGCAAGTCGAAGTGTAGCCGCCGTGCATCGTGCTTTTGGATCACATAGCGCAACCGTTTCGAGGGTCTGATGTGCGCGTCGCCGGCGGGTTCGGCTGTCTGCGTGAAATCGCGCTTTGCCCGGTATGTAGAAAGTTTTTGGGATGCCACGCCGGCGCCGCCTCTCTCGTTGTCTTCAAAAGGCAACGCGGCCAAGGGGAGGGGGTTCCGGTCCCCCTTGTAGGCCGTTCCGCCCCCTTAGAGCGGCGCTAGCCCGGTGCCCGCGGTCATTAACGCCGATTTTTCACGCTTCGTTCACGCTGTCACGCACGCGGGGTTAACGACGTCTTCCTAGAGTGCTAGCCCAAGAGAGCTGCAACAAAAATTTCACCGAGTGCATCGAATTCAGGAAAGCGTTGGAGACACCCATGAGTAACCTCGCTCTGAAAACCGACTGGTACGACGAAGCGGAGCTTTCGAGCCTGGCCGAAGCGGTAGAGCAGGCTGCATGGCGCGATGCAATGCAGGCGCTGCCCTCCACGCTCCTGGCGGCTTGCGGCATCCATGCGGGCGAGATCGGCGACGCCTTGGTGCTAGCGTCACCCGGCTCCGAAAGCCTGATGTTCAATCGTGTGATCGGGCTCGGGGAGCGTAAGCCGGCCACCGACGAGACGATCGCGAAGATCATCGATCGCTATCGCCAGCTCGGCGCGCAGCAATTCATCGTGCACGCCGGCGCCTACGCGCTCCCGACGCGCTTGGGCCGCAAGCTCCAACTTCATGGGTTGACGCCTTATCGGCGTAGCTGGGTCAAGCTGATTCGACCGGCAGTGTCCGCATCCAAGCCGGAGACGTACATGGTCGTGCGCGAGGCGCGTCTTGCTGATGCAGCCACGGTCGCCAGCGTTGTCGGGCCCGCATTCGATCTCACTCAGGGCGAGGCGGAAATCATCGCGCATCTCATCGAGCGGCCGCGCTGGCGCGTGTTCGTCGCTGAGCTCGACGGCGAGGTCGCAGGTGTCGGCGGCATGTTCATCGACGGGAACATGGCGTACCTCGCGTTTGCTGCGACGCGTCCGGAATATCGCCGTCGCGGTGGGCAGCGCGTCCTGTTGCACGCACGGATCATGGCTGCGGTGGAGGCCGGATGCGATTTCATCGCAACGGAAACCGGCTTTCCATTGACGGCTGACGAGCCGAGCCCGTCGTATCACAACATGCTGTGGGCGAACTTCCGGCCGCTGTCGATCCGCGATAACTACGCGCCGCCGAGCACGCGGTGGGATCATGCGGGCGAGTAGCGAGCGACAGAGTCGCTCGCGCGTTCAGCCTTCAGCCTTCAGCCTCGCGTTCTCACGCGCCAGTAGCTCGCGTTTTCGTTCGATGCCCCAGCGATAACCTGACAGCGAACCGTCGGTGCGGACAACACGGTGGCACGGGATAGCGACCGCAATCGGATTCGCTCCGCACGCTTGAGCGACTGCCCGGGTGGCGGTCGGTATGCCGATGCGTTTGGCAAGCTCTGCATATGAAATCGTCTTGCCGGGCGGAATCTTGCGCAGCGCTTGCCACACGCGCCGTTGAAACGCCGTCCCTCTGAGATCGAGCGGCAAGTCGAGGCCGACGCCTGGGGCCTCGATGAAGCCGACCACCTGCGCGACCCACCTTTCGAATTCTCGATCGCCGCCGATCAACCGAGCGTTTCGAAACCGATCCTGCAGATCACGCACGAGCGCTTCCGGCTCATCGCCGAGCAGGATCGCGCAAATACCCTTGTCGGACGCTGCGACGAGCAGCGAACCGAGCGAGCATTGCGCAACTGCAAACCGAATCGTCAGTCCGCGGCCGCGCGAGCGGTATTCGCTCGGCCGCATGCCGAGGTTGCGTTTGGCTTCCGCATAGAACGGGCTATTCGAGTTATATCCGGCTGCATAGATCGCGTCGGTGACGCGTGCACCTTGCGCGAGCTCCTGCTGAACGCGTTGCGCGCGATGCGCGATCGCATAAGCCTTTGGCGTCAGGCCCGTGATCTGCTTGAACAGGCGGTGGAAATGAAAGCGGCTCATGCCTGCCGCTTGTGCGAGCGCATCGAGACTCGGCGGTTCGACGCTCGTCGCAATGATCTCGCATGCTTGCGCTACGATCCGTGTTTGACGTGCGTGCAAGGATTCTCGATCGGGCCGGCAACGTTTGCACGGACGAAATCCGGCACGCTCCGCTTCGGCGGCCGTCGCGAAGAACGAAACGTTCTCGCGTTTTGCCGGCCGTGCAGCGCACGTCGGCCGGCAGTACACGCCTGTCGAACGCACGGCGTAGAAGAACTCATCTTCGGCATTCGGATCGCGCGCGAGGACGGCTGACCATCGGTCCTCGTCGGTTGCATAGCGCGAGGGTGGAATGTGCTCGAGTGCGGGCATGGACATAGAAGTTACTCTCAATGAGGCAGTTGTGCATCCGCGCTCAATGACGTTCGATCAGCGCGGCGTAACAGCCGAATTTCGCGAAATGCGCGTGGATGTAGGCGACGTCCTCCGAAGCGAACAATGTCTCGATGCCTTGCTCGAGGTGGACGCCATCGACGAGCTCGGCCTGCCGAAGCATTCCGTTGCGGTCGTAACCGCGCAGTGACAGCATGCGGCGGCGCAATTGGTCCGGCACGACGTCGCACGCATCGAATGTACGCTCGCCCTCGCGCACGTAGATCGCGTAGCTCGAGCGAAACGGCGAAGCGACGCGATGATGCTCGTAATTGAGCAGGATCACCGAATCGCCCGGTGCCGCATCCGTCAAGCTGACGCGGCAGGGATACCCGTCTCCATCGGCGATGATGCGTCGGGCATTGCGTCTTTCGAGCTCGGCATCGCTGAGCGCAAACAAGTCGGCGAACTCATGAGCGGGTAAGCCGCGAATGCGAAAGCTGGTCATCGATGGTTCCTCTCGAATCGATGGTCAGCAGTTTGAGCCTGACGGCACGGCGGTGCGCTCGGTTTCTTGCGGCCAAATTCAGGCTGTAGACCATGGGCTGTAGGAAGAGTGCACGGAGCGCGCAAACGAATTGCCTTTCCTTGGGGAGGTCCCTCGCTGCGCTTCCTGCTTCCGGGGCATTGGCGCATCCATGCACGTCAAGGCGGACAGAGCGGAGCGTGCCGGTGAGTGGAAGCTGGCGATGCGAGCAACTGTCGCCTGTAGCCTCTACCGCTAAACCTTTCTTGTGCCGGCCGACGCTGATGCTCCGCCTAAACTCGTCGGCGGTTGCGCTCATCGCGGGGGAAAAGGACATGAAACCGGCACATGTAGGCTTCGGAATGATCGTTTGCGCTGCGGCGCTAGCCCTGACCGCCTGTGCATCTTCCGGAGGCGGTTCGCAGAGCGGATCGCAATGGACGACGAGCGATCTGGCGGCGGCGCTCGCCAATCCGTCGCGTCCGCAGGCGGATCGCGATCGCGACGCGGATCGCAAGCCTGCCGAGCTGATGACGTTCTTCGGCGTCGAGCGC
>DATCLP010000588.1:0-4125 GCA_036563855.1 Steroidobacteraceae bacterium
TGCCTCTCTTGAGGGGCAAGATCGAGATCGGCAAAGTCGCGCTCGATTCGCCGCAGGCGCGCCTGGTCACCGACGAATCGGGACGCAACAACTGGGACGATCTCGGCGGCGCCGAAGAGCCGAGTGCTCCCGCGAGCGAAACGGAACCCGATGCGCTGGAGATCCCGACGATCGCCGGACTGTCGGTGAAGAACGCGGCGGTAACGATCGAGAATCGACAGGAAGGCTCGCGGCACGCTCTGCGCAATTTCAACTTGGAGACCGGGCGTCTTGCATCGGGCGAGCCGTTCGATCTCGAAACGGATTTCATCGTCGACCTCGATCCGACGATGTCGGTCCAAGTGCAGCTCGCAAGCCGCATCACGGCGGATTTCGAAAAGAACGTCCACCGCTTGTCGCGACCGAAGATCGATCTCACGGTCACGGGCGAGGGTTATCCGAAAGACGGCATTCCCGTGCAGATCAGCGCCGATGTCATCGAATCGGACATTTCGAACGAGCAGCATCGGCTCGAGGGGCTGAAGGTCGCCGCCACGTGGCACGGCGAAGGTTTCCCGGCGGCGGGCGTGCCGATCTCGCTGCAAGCGAAGGAATTGAGCGCAAACCTGGCGCAGCAGACGCTCGAAACACAGGACCTGTATGCGGATATCGCCGGTGCGAAGCTGAGCGCAATGCTGACCGGCTCGAAGATCCTGGATGCGCCGCGTTTCGAGGGACGGCTTGCACTTGCGCCGGTCGCGCTGCGCGATTGGCTGGCAAGGCTCGGCATCGAGCTGCCGAAGACGCGCGATGGGTCCGTATTCCGCGAGCTCAGCTTTGCGAGCAATGCCGTGCTCACGAAGTCGAGCGCCGAGCTGCAGAATATCACGCTGACGCTCGACGACACGACGGCTACGGGCTCGTTCGCCATCACCGACTTCGACAAACAAGCACTCAAGTTCGATCTCGGCGTCAATCGCATCGATGCAGATCGGTATCTGCCGCCGCCGGTCGAGGACGAGAAGGCCAAGAGCGACGACGAGGCGCCGACCGAAATTCCGGTGGAGCTGATTCGCAAGCTCAATGCTCAGGGCGAGCTGCGCATCAACGAGGCCGTCTTCGCGGGCATGAAGTTCTCGAAGCTGCGCCTCGGCGTGAACGCGCGCGACGGCAAAGCGCGATTCCATCCCTTCGAAGCATCGATGTACGGCGGTACGTATAGCGGCGACATCGGGATCGATGCGACCGGGCAGGTGGCGCGCGTGAGCCTCGATGAGCACGTGCGCAACATCGATTTCGCGCCGCTGTTCAAGGATTTCTTCGAAACCGACCGGGTTTCCGGCAAGGGCAATGCGAACATCAAGCTTTCGGGCAACGGGCGGACGACGGACGATGTGCTCAAGACGTTGAGCGGCACGGTCGATTTCAATGTCGCTGACGGTGCGCTCGAGGGCGCGGATCTCTGGTACGAAATCCGTCGCGCGCGCGCCGTGCTCAAGCAGCAACCGATTCCTGAGCGCAGCGGTCCGGCGCGCACGCCGTTCACCTCGCTACAAGGAACGGGCACCAGGAAAAATGGCGTGCTCGCGAACAACGATCTCAACGTCGCCATGCAGTACCTGAAAGTAACAGGGCAGGGCACGGTCGATATCCCGAACAGCACGCTCGACTATCGTCTTACGGCGACGGTCTTGAAGATTCCGCGCGAAGGCGCGGAGCCCGCCCCGGAAGAGGATCTGGTCGACGCGCAAATTCCCGTGCGGGTCACCGGTGCGCTCACCGATCCGAAGGTGCGTCCTGATCTCGAGGGCTATCTCAAAGGACAGGTCAAGCAACGCCTCGAAGAAGAGAAGCAGAAGCTCGAAGAGAAGGCGAAAGAGAAGGTCCAAGACGTCCTCAAGGACCTGCTGCGGCGGTGAGATGGCTGCAGCGCCATTCCGAACCGCGAATCGGCCGAGAACGCGTGCAGCGGCGGCAGTGTGTTCTCGGTCGCGTGTTCGAGTCGTTAACGCCGCGGAAGAACGGACTCCCGCACGAAATCGGTCGACGCGCGCTGCGCAAAGCGCGTTCGTGCTTCTCGCAGGATTTTGTACGACGGCACCGGCGTTTCAGATCGAGCGCGCCGAGGCGCAATTCGTCGAACGAGAGTACCGCTTCGAAATGACGGCGCTGCTCGAAGCGCCGCTCGAGGATGTCGAGCGCATTTTGCGCAATTACGAGAACTACCCGACGCTCGACTCGCGCATTCTCGAAGCGAAAGTTCTCGACCGGCCGTCGCCTCACACGGCAACGCTTGCGACGAAGCTGCGCGCATGTTTCGGTCCCGTCTGTCGGACCGTGCACCGCATCGAGCTGGTGGAGGAGTCGCCGGGAAAGTTGGTCGCCATCACCGATCCAGAGCGCAGCGACGTACAACTCGGCGAGACGCGCACGCAGCTCGCCGACGAAGCCGGCCGCACGCGCGTCACGTACCTAACGCGACTGAGACCGAAATTCTGGATTCCCGCATTCGTCGCCCGGCGACTGATGCTCGAAACGTTGGAAGACGCGACCATCGAGCTGTTTCGGAGCGTGGAGAAGCAAGCCCAAGGGAAGTGAGCATGAGGGCGCTGGGCTCTGGTAAGAGTTGGATAGTTGACAGTGGGCAGTTGACAGCGACGCGCGCAAACCGCCTCTCCTTGGGGAGGCCGCTCGTAGACTGTAGGCTGTAGAAGCGCTGTCGCATCGGTTGCGCATGCCTCAATCCCCACGCCCCGAGCCCCAAGCTCCGAGCCCCGAAGTTCAGGCTGTAGACTGTAGGCTGTAGGAAGAGCGCGCATCGCGCGCCCGTCGACAAACAAATCGCGAATCACGTTCAGCGTCATGTCCAGCGCCCAGAGCCCAGGGCCCAGCGCCCACGCATCGGCCTTCGCCCATGCGCTGCTCGCCTGGTTCGAGCGTCACGGTCGAAAGGACTTACCGTGGCAACGTGACCGAACGCCGTATCGCGTCTGGGTCTCGGAGATCATGCTGCAGCAGACGCAGGTTGCGACGGTCATTCCTTACTACGAGCGCTTCATGACGCGCTTTCCGAACGTCGCGGCGCTGGCAGAAGCGCCGCTGGACGAGGTGTTGCATTTGTGGACCGGGCTCGGCTACTACGCACGCGCTCGCAATCTGCATCGTGCGGCGCAGATCATCGTCCGCGAGCACGCCGGCGAATTCCCGCGCACATTCGAGGCCGTGCAGGCGCTGCCCGGGATCGGTCGCTCGACAACGGGCGCAATCCTCGCGCTCTCGCTCGATCAGCGGCATCCGATCCTCGACGGCAACGTCAAACGCGTGCTGACGCGCGTGTTCGGGATTCGCGGATTCCCCGGCGAGTTAGCCATCGAGCGCCAGCTATGGGAGCTGGCGGATGTCTGCACTCCGCACGAGCGCGTGGCCGATTACACGCAAGCGATCATGGATCTCGGCGCCACCGTATGTACGCGTTCGAGACCCGCCTGCGCGATGTGTCCGTTGCAGTCGCGCTGCATCGCGTATCGCGACCATCTTCAAGCGGTATTGCCGACCCCGCGACCGAAGCGGGCGCGGCCAAGACGCGTTGCCTACGCGCTCATCGCTCGCACGCCCGAGGGCGCATTGCTCCTCGAACGGCGTCCGGCGGAAGGTTTGTGGGGCGGCCTATGGATGTTTCCCCAATTCGATTCACGCGAAGCGGCGCTCGACTGGGCGAATGAGCGGTTCAATGTGCGCGATACGAGCACTCGCGCATTAGCACCCTACGAGCATGCATTCACGCACTTCGATCTCGAGCTTCACCCGCTGATCGTGGACGTGGATGTTCCTCGCGCCATCGGGGAGTCGGAGCTCCACCTGTGGTACGACCCTCGAAATCCAGCACGCGTGGGACTCACGAAGCCCGCACTCGCACTGACCGCCATGCTCGCCGGCGATTTCGAGTTGCCCGACGCGCGCGCCCGATGAACAATCGCGTCAGTAGCGGAGCATTTCATGTCTAGAACGGTACATTGCGTCGTTCTCGGCCGCGAAGCCGAAGGCTTGGATTACCCGCCGTATCCCGGCGAGCTCGGTCAGCGGATTTTCGAATCGGTGTCGAAAGAGGGCTGGCAGCGCTGGCTACGGCATCAGACGATGCTGATC
>DATCLP010000589.1:0-1734 GCA_036563855.1 Steroidobacteraceae bacterium
CTTGAAGCGTATGCGCTTCGGACGATCTTCCGAGCAGCTCGATGCGAAGATCGCGCAGCTCGAGCTCACGCTGGAAGAACTCGAAGCTAGCAAGACTCAGATCGCGCCTGCCGCCACAGCCCCCGTTGCCGAAGAACAGCCCGAACGCGTCAAGCCCGTGCGCAAGACATTGCCGCCACAGCTGCCGCGCGAGGACGTCGTGCATGCGCCAGCGTGCAGCTGCGAGCGCTGCGGCGGTGAGCTCGAGCGTCTCGGCGAGGATGTCAGCGAAGTGCTTGAGTACGTGCCCTCGCACTTCAAGGTGATCCGCCATGTTCGGCCGAAGTTCGCTTGCGCACAGTGTCGCAGCATCACTCAGTGTCCCGCGCCGGAGCGACCGATTGCGCGCGGGCTTGCCGGTCCTGGCCTGCTCGCGCACGTGCTGGTATCGAAGTACTGCGACCATCTGCCGCTGTATCGCCAGAGCGAGATCTATGCGCGCGCGGGCGTGGAGTTGGAGCGCTCGACCCTCGCCGACTGGGTCGGTCAATGCAGTGCATTGCTCACGCCGCTGGCGAACGCGCTCAATCGGTACGTTCTCGCGGGGTCCAAGCTCCACGCGGACGATACGCCCGTGCCGGTGTTGCAACCTGGCCGCGGTACGACGAAGCACGGTCGGTTGTGGACGTACGTTCGCGATGACCGCGCTTCAGCGAGCACCGATCCGCCGGCGGTATGGTTCGCTTACAGCCCCGATCGCAAGGGCATGCACCCGCGCACGCACCTGAAGGACTTCAACGGCGTGCTGCAAGCTGATGGTTACGCCGGCTTCGATCGGTTGTTCAACGAAGCCGATGCGCAGCATCCGATCAAGGAAGCGGCCTGCTGGGCACATGCACGACGCAAGTTCTACGACATCCATCAAGCCACGCAATCGCCGGTCGCACTCGAAGCGCTCAATCGCATCGGCGAGCTGTATGCGATCGAAGATGAGATCCGCGGGCAGTCGCCCGATCTGCGCCGGCAAGCACGCATGCAGCGAGCGAGGCCGAAGATCGAGGCGCTGCATGCCTGGATGATCCAGACGAAGGCGAGCCTATCGAAGAAGTCGGATCTCGCCGGCGCAATCCACTATGCGTTGTCGCGTTGGCGAGCATTGACCCGCTACTGCGAAGACGGTCTCATCGAGATCGACAACAACGCAGCCGAACGCTCGCTGCGTCCGATCGCGCTCGGCCGCAAGAACTATCTCTTTGCGGGATCCGATGCCGGCGGCGAGCGCGCCGCCATCATCTACTCGTTACTCGGCACTGCGAAGCTTAACGGCATCGATCCGGAAGGCTATCTACGTCATGTGCTCGGTCGCATCGCCGAGCACCCGATCAACCGGGTCGATGAGTTGCTGCCGTGGAATCTTGCCGCGCAGATCACGCCGGAGCAGCAAAGCTAGACGGGAAGACCGGACGGTTACCATCGGCGCGATAGATCTCACGTTGATTGAACCGGCGATCTGCTTCCCCGGTAGCGGCCCATCTACCTCCGAGGCCTCGTCGTTTCTTGCCTCGGGCATCCGCGTGCTTTTCGAATAGCAGTTTGCAGCGCTTGCCGTAGCAGCCGACTCTGGGGGTGTCCGTTTGCGCGGAGAGCGCCTTCAGTTTTTCTGCCGTTTCGATGGGAAACGTAACTGAAAGCCCGGGATTCGTGCTTGATAAACACCTTTCACGGCTCCCGGGTGACCCGCGGACCGTCCTCAGC
>DATCLP010000590.1:0-6672 GCA_036563855.1 Steroidobacteraceae bacterium
GGAAGGAAACGCTCGCTGATGAGTGGCATCCAGAAGTCCGCTTGGCTACGGAAATAACTAGAACAGGATAGTCGATGCTGACAACTACTCGCAGCTACCCCGCTCCACGGCACGGTCGCTCGACAACCTAATGGCTTCTTCATCCGCGTTCGGTCGAGTCCCAGCTTCGGTCTGCATCCTTCGCCTCTCTGCGATCGGCGATACGTGCCACGTGCTGCCCGTCGTTCGGACGCTCCAGCGGGCCTGGCCCAATACGCGCTTCACATGGGTGATCGGACGCGTCGAAGCGAAGCTGATGACCCGCATTCCGGACATCGAGTTCGTGGTCGTGGACAAGAGCAATCTCTGGAGCGCGATACGTACGCTGCGACAGGCGATGCGCGGGCGACAGTTCGACGTACTCATGCACATGCAAGTCGCGTTGCGCGCGAGCTTACTGTCGATGTTCGTTCCGGCGCGCATCAAGCTCGGCTTCGATCGAAAGCGAGCGCGCGAGCTGCAATGGCTGTTCACGACGAACCGGATCCGCCCTGCCGACCGACAACACGTCATGGACGCGTTGTTCGGCTTCGCCGAAAAGTTCGGTGTCTACGAAAAGATCCTGCGCTGGGACATTCCGCTCACCGAAGCCGACCGCGAGTACGCGAAGGACTTGATCCCTGACGGGCGCCAGACCTTGGTGATCAGCCCGTGCTCGAGCCACCGCTTACGTAATTGGCGCGCCGAGTATTACGCGCAGGTTGGCGATTACGCCGTTGGAGCGCTCGGGATGCGCGTCGTGCTCGTGGGCGGACGCAGCGAGATCGAAAGGCGCATGGGAGAAGCGATCGTCGCCCGCATGCAGCAGCCGGTCGAGAACAACATCGGTCAGGACACGCTGCCGCAACTGCTCGCGACACTCGAACGTGCGACCGTGTTGTTGACGCCCGATTCGGGGCCAGCGCACATGGCGTCTGCAGTCGGCACGCCGGTCATCGGTCTATATGCTGCGACGAATCCCGCACGCAGCGGTCCGTACTTGAGCCGCCAATGGTGCGTGGACAAGTACGATGCCGCCGCGCGTCGCTTCCTCGGCAAGCCAGCATCCGAGATTCCATGGACGACGAAGATCGAACGTCCCGGCGTCATGGACCTGATCACGCCCGACGAAGTGATCAAGAAACTGCATGCGCTGATGATCGCTTTGAGCCGGCGGAGACGATGAGCGCTTCGCTTAAGCTGTAGGCTGTAGGCTGTAGGCGTGCGCGCTGCGCGGCTCCTTCCTGTCGCCTGTAGCCTTTCTTGACTGAGTGCGCCCCACGCCTACTTTTCCAGCCCGTGCTTCTTCAGCACCGCCGCCGCCATTTCGCGGGATTCGGGATTGCGCACCATTTCGTAGTAGCGCATGCGTTTGTACACAGCGTAGCTCGCTGCCACCTGTGCGGCGATGTAGCCGCGCCAGCCATCGAGGATTCCCAAACGCAAGAAATAGTCCTTGATGAACGTTGCCATGAAGACGAACGGCGCGCCCCACATCACCGACGCACGGCGGCGATCGTGCCAATCGCGTGTCTTGAGCTCGGCGTAGAGCAAGAGCTTGAGCTGCTCGTGCACGAGCGTCGGATTGTGAAGATGAACGACGCGCCCTTTGTTGAATGTGCGAGTGGGACCGTTGAATCGCAAGGACTCGTGGACGCGCACATCGGCCCATTGGGCGCGCTGACGGTGATAGATGCGTCCAACGAGCTCGCGCGCCAGGGGCTTGTACCATCGCATCGGCGCGCCCATGAACCAAGTTTGTCGCCGCAAGTACGCGCCAGCGCATGAACTCTGCATCAGCGCAGGAAGTCGAGCTCGCAGCTCCTCCGCGAGTTCCGGCGAAAGCGCCTCGTCGGCATCGAGAAAGATGATCCAATCGTGCAGCGCCTGTTGAGCGCCGAAATTTCGCTGCGCTCCGAAGCCGAGCCAGGACTGGTGCACGACTCGCGCTCCGTGCCGTTCGGCAATCTCGGGCGTGCCATCGGTACTGCCCGAGTCGATCACCAGTTTCTCCGCCGCGAACGGCACGCTGTCGAGACAACGCGCAATCATTGCGGCCTCATCGCGCGCAATGACCACCAGCGAGATCGGTAACGATCCGTTTTCAGACATCTTCAACCGCCGGTAGAGTGCGCAGCGTCGGCTGCTTCAGTGAACGCACGCTTACTGAGACTTCCATCGCGATCCAGCTCTGCCCAGGCACCGAGAACATCGTCCGCCCGGATCCCTACCATGTTCTGCTCTCCGTTGATGTGTCCCACGAGCGGATAGATTCGAGCGCCTGGTCCACGCGGGCAATACAGCGTCGGCGGAGCCTTGCCGAACAATACGACCATCGAGCAGCCGACCGCTGCAGCGACGTGTGCTGGACCCGTATCGACGCTGACCATGCCCGTCGCTCGCTCCGCCAACGCCATCAATCGACGCAACGGCAAATCGCGCGCGACGTTGTAAGCGCGATCGACTTTCGCGAGCTCGAGAATCTCGTCGTTGAGAGACGCTTCCGAAGGAACACCCAGCAAGAACAACGCGTGATCCGGATGACGCGCCCTCAACCCGCGCAGCACTTCGGCCCAACGTCCTTCCGGCCAGTACTTGGTGTTCGTAGGTCGATTGTGCGAACGCAAACGCGAGCGCATCGTTCGACTGTTTCCGACCTGCACGAGGATGAGGGGCGAACCCTGAAGCCGCATGCTCGCGAGCCAACGCTCCGCATCCTCACGCGCTTCCTGCGATACGCGAAGCTCGGGAACGGGCAGAACGTCTGGCGGAACTGCATTCGCCGCACGATTCGAGGATGCAAGCGCCGGCGGGTCCACTGCAGCAAATCTAAGAAACATCTCCGCGAAGGACAGGTTTGGGCCTTCGACGATGTCGGCATAGTCGGCGGCATTCGCGATCCATTCGTCGGTCCAACCGGCACGACCGAGCAACTCCAGCCCGTTCGTATCCCTCGCCGGTCCCCACCAAGCCGGACCGACACCTCGGGCGCGAAGCGCACGCACGACGGTCATCATCGGTATGTTGAGCCAGTACGGAAGACGGCGACTATCGAGATACAGCACTTCGCCGACGCCCGGCTGTCCGGCGAGTATTTCCCACGTGTATCGACCCGAGCCGACGACATCGACCGGCTGGCCGAAGCGCGCATGCAGTGCGCGAATCAGCACGGTTAGAATGACCGTGTCGCCGACTGCACCGAATCGAATGACCAACGGACGTCGGTTGCCCGACGAACCATCGGCGTACGATGCGGACACGGTCGAAGACATCTCGAATGAACCTGCGAAACGATGAACCGAAGGTGCGCCGACTAACGCTTCGATCTCTTACGCACCACGAAGCGATCGGTCCTTAAGCGACTTCCGGCGACGTTCTTCTCGGAATACCGCAGCGTTTCCGTCGATCTCGATCGATACTATCATCGGCGGCAAGAGCTTGGCACCCAGGGCTCAGATGAGTGGCGCCAGGCTTTGCGCTCCGAAGGAGCTCAACTCGACAGCAACTCCATACCAAGGCGGTCCGCACTCATGTCCCAGGATATTTTGGTTCCCATCTCTCCCGGCGAGCTGATCGACAAGATCACGATCCTGCAAATCAAATCGGACCGCATGCAAGACCCGGCCAAACTCGCCAACGTGCGCATCGAGCTCGAGTTGCTGGAGAAGACTTGGCGCAGCTCGCCTCACGCATCCCACGACATCGAGAAGGAATGGGCGGAGCTACGCCGGATCAACGAAGCGCTCTGGGACATCGAAGACAAGATCCGCGACAAGGAGCGCGAGAAATGCTTCGATCAAGAATTTATCGAGCTTGCGCGCGCGGTGTACATCACGAACGACGAGCGCGCCGCCGTCAAGCGCACCATCAACACCAAGCTCGGCTCGCGGATCGTCGAGGAAAAGAGTTACGCGAAGTACCGCTGAAGCGGATTACCGCTGCAGTGTGTACTCGGCGCTGCAGTACGGGCATTTCGCCCAGCCGGTCTTTTCGATCGGCAGAAAGACCCGCGGGTGGGAATTCCACAGATGCATCCCGGGCATCGGGCACGACAGCGGCAGATCGGCCGGCGTGACCGTGTATTGATTCTGTGCGTTCGGCTGAATCAGCTTCGGGGTCTGTTCGGCAGTAGCCATGGTGAGCAAGTCAGGACATTCCAACGAGGGCGCGCATTATTTCACGGCCTGACGGAGATCGCAGCAAACCGCCAGAAAGCGTCCATATCGAGAGAAAAAAGCGGCCTCACTCCTGCATCACCTCGGCCCAGATTTCCATGACGCCCTTGCGTTCCTCGACGAACTCGGACGCATCCACGACATTGCCTTCCCCGGCGAGCGACAGGCGGTGCAAGCGCTCCCGATACTTGCGGTAGGTGTTCACGAGGAAATCCACCCGCGACTGCGGCACGAGGTTGCCCGAGGCCAGGCTCTCGAGCTGCCGGATGTTGTCCGAAAAAATCACGATCTCAGGGTAGCGGTCCGCCCACTTCAACATCCAGTACTGGACCAGAAATTCCAGGTCGGCGACCCCGCCCGCATCCTGTTTGATGTCGAACTGTCCGGGCCGCGCCTTCGAAAGGTTCTCGCGCATCTTGGCGCGCATGTTGCGCACTTCCGCCTTCAACGCATCGCGGCGTACGGCCTTGCGTAACACTTCGATCCTAGCCTCCTCGAACGCTGCGCACAGAACTGGATCTCCAGCTATGGCCCTCGCCCGCAGCAGCGATTGATGTTCCCACGTCCAGGCCTCCTGGAACTCGTACTCGCGGAAGCTCTGCAGCGTCTGCGCGAGCAACCCGCGATTGCCGCCCGGCCGCAAGCGCGTGTCGACCTCGTACAGCCGTCCTGCCGACGTGTGCACGGTCAGTAAATGAACGACCCGTTGCGCGAGCCGCTGAAAATATTGCGTGTTCTCGACGACCTGCGGCCCGCTCGTGCGCGCAGGTTCTCCGGCCGAATCGTGCAAGAACACGAGATCCAAATCCGAGCCGTAACCGAGCTCCAGCCCACCGAGCTTGCCATAGGCGACGACGATCATTTGAGCCACGCGGGTGCTGCCGTCGGGAAGCACACAGATCGGATCGCCGTGCTTTGCCGAGATCTGTGCCCGCGCCAACGCAAGCGCTTCGCGCACGATCAGCTCGGCGATATCGGTCAACCGATCGCTGACCTTCATCAGCGGCAAACGACCGGTCAGGTCCGCCACCGCAACTCGGAACAACGCCGCGCGTTGGAATTGGCGCAAGGCCTCGACCTGTCGCTCCGGATCCTCGTCTTGCATCGCCGTTCGACGCGCCGCGAGCTCCTCTTCGAACCGTTCTCGCGTCGGCGGCTCATCGACGATGCGCTCGTCGATGAGCTCGTCCAAGAGCAACGGATGCATGGCGATCTGATCGGCGAGGAACTGGCTGTGCGCGACGAGCTCGACGAGCCGCTTGAGCGCAATGGCGTTCTCATTGAGCAAGGCAAGATAGACCGTCCGCCCACCGATCTTTTCGAGGATCTTGATCAGCCGCCCGAACGTCGTCGCGGGCGATTCCGTTGCCGCGACACGGAGCAAGAGCCGCGGCAACAGCGCGTGCAAGCGCCGGCGTCCAGTTGCGTCCAACCGCCGGTAATAGGTCGAGCTGCGCAACGTATCGAGCGCCGTGCAAATCGGCGCCGAATCGGCGAAACCGAGGCCGCGCACTGCAAGCTCCAAATCCTCGGGAGGACCTTCGAGATCCAGAGGACGTGCTGCCGGATCGTCGCTGCTCGTGTCGCTGACCGGACCGAATACCGTATGAGCGAAGTGCCTCGCCACGCGTCCGCGATGAAGCTCGAGCTCCGACGCGAGCGACGCCCAATCGGCGAATCCTAGCGAGTATGCGAGTCGCGCACGGCTCTCCGCGTCTTGAGGCAACAAATGCGTTTGTTCGTCGTCCCACTCTTGCAGCCGATTCTCGACGCGCCTCAAGAAACGATACGACTCGAGCAACTCCGTCACGACTTCAGGACGCAGCAAACGGTGCCCGACGAGCTGCGGCAGCACCGCGTTGATCTCTCGACGCTGCAAGCGCCGATCCGCGCCGCCGCGAATGAGCTGGAATGCTTGGACGATGAATTCGATCTCTCGAATGCCGCCGGGACCGAGCTTGATGTTGTCCTTCAATTCCCTCCGCTCGACCTCGCGCGCAATCATCGCCTTCATGTCGCGCAGCGATTCGAACACGCTGAAGTCGAGATACCGTCGGTAGACGAATGGTCGCAGCACTTCGTCGTACAGCGCCGGATAGTGCTCTTGCGCCGTGATCGCGCGCGCCTTCACGTATGCATAGCGCTCCCAATCGCGTCCATGCTGTTGCAGATAGTTCTCGAACGCCGGGAAACTGACTGCGAGCCGCCCGCTGTCTCCGAACGGACGCAGCCGCAGATCGACGCGGTAAACGAATCCTTCCACGGTCGGCGCCGCGAGTATCTGCGCGATCTTCTGGCCGAGGCGCAAGAAGAATTCTGCGTTGTCGACACTGCGCGCACCGTCCGTCTGTCCTTCTTCCGGATAGAGGAAGACAAGATCGATGTCGGACGAGAAATTGAGCTCGCCGCCCCCGAGCTTGCCCATTCCGAAAATGAGCATGGGCTGCGGTTCACCGCTCGTTTCTCCGCGGGGCACCCC
>DATCLP010000591.1:0-1677 GCA_036563855.1 Steroidobacteraceae bacterium
TCCCGAGCGAAATGACGTAGTGCACGATGGTGCCGGAAATGGCGCCGTTGGAGGCCTCATCGACCTGCGTCGACAACACCAAGACATCCGGCTCCGGCATCGTCGTGACGAAGCCGATTGCAAACGCCGCCGTGATGATCAAAACGATCGAGCCCTTCTTCGGCAGCTCGGCGCCGATGAATCTTCCCATCGGCACGATGCCGAGATCGATTCCCAAAAACAGCAGCCACATACCTACGAACGCCAGCACGGATCCTGCAATGAATTGCAGGAACAGCGCCGCCGGTGCGTGCACGATCGTGAACTGCAACACGCATATCGATAAGACCAGCGGACCGACCGCCTGGAGTACCTCCAGCAGTTTCTCGCGCAAGAGTCCGATCATTTGAAGCGGCCCCCCATTAGATGCCCATCTTGCCTGTTACTACCTTGCTGCGATACTCCAGTGACGCACTGCACATACTACGGAGTCGCGGTACCAGCCGGCTAGAGATTCTCTGCGCGCCGACGGCTCTCAATGCGATGTGGAACTGGCGCTACCGATACGGTCATACGCCACTACCTACCTCGAGCCCGCATGCTGCGCTTGAATCGGCAGAAATTCATGATGCGGACCATGCCTGAACGAGGTAGGAACCCGACGGTCGCTTCAGCCATTAGAAGCCGTCGAACCCGGTTGTAGATCTACGTAACTCGGAGCTGACGATGAAACGCATCCTCGCCCTCCTTCTCGGGAGCACCCTGGCATTCGCGGCATTGGCCAACGACAGGCACCGCGAGATCGAAGGCACCGTCGAGTCCGTCGACGTTTCGCAAGGCACCTTGGTCGTCGCCGGCGTGACGATTCACACGGATGACCGCACCGATTTCGACGACTACCGCAGCCTCGCAGACGTCAAAGTCGGGGATCGCGTCGAAGTCGACTTCATCGCTCGCGAAGGCCGCAACATCGCCATCGAGATCGATCGGGACGATTGAGCAGGATTGCTCACTGCGCGAAGCTCGGCCGCAGACTCCTCACCTGCTCCGGCGTCACGCGGTCCGCATAGCCGTTACCGAAGTTACCTCGAATGTAGTTCGTGACGTTTGCGATCTCTTCATTGGTGAGATCCGCGAATGCGGGCATGGACTTCAATCCGTTGAGGATGATGACCGGAATATAGAGAGGGTTCTCGAGGTTCGGATTTCCCGCGAGCGCAGGGTATGCGCCCACGCCAATTGCCCCCGTCCCATTGGGCATGTGGCACGCCTGGCAAATACGTTCGTAGACTTCCTTGCCGTCACCGTATCGATAAGGGCTGCGCTGCTGCGCGTTGACAGACATTACAGAGCCGCAGACAAGTAGCGCGCCGCACACGAAAGCCAGCTTGGCGAATCTTCCGCTCATGAGCCCGTCGAGGTTTGCAGAATGCGCTCGTGAAGGCGCGTAATTGCGTCCAACGCCGAGAGCACCGCACCTTCCTGCCAAGCTGGAATCCTCGAAACGTGCTCGCCGGCAAGCACGATCCGCCCGTCGATTTCACACAGGTTCTTGTACTGCGCCGCGTTCTCATCGCTCCACCCGCGGCTCGAACATCCCAATATCCAAGGCACGCGATGCCATGCGACGCTGGCGCCGAGCTCGAATTCATCGCGATATTGCGGATGGATCTTCGAGCCTTGTTCCAAGGCGCGCTC
>DATCLP010000592.1:0-29167 GCA_036563855.1 Steroidobacteraceae bacterium
AGGTACAGCATGTTGCCGATCAGATGCATCCAACCGCCGTGCATGAACATCGAGGTGATGATCGTCGCGGCGGGCGGCACGAGCCGAAGATCAGGCGGCAATTGCAGGTCGCCAAGCAAGACTGCCGGGATCACTCCAAGCGCGTAAATCGCGCGTTGCGCACCCTCACCCAGCGAAAGCTCCCAGAGGAATACGAGCACGCACGCGACGATGAACGCGATCGTGATGAATGGCGTCGAGCGGGTAGGATTGTCGTCGCGAAGCGGGATCATGGAACGCCTTTGGAGCGCGGAGGCTGGCTGACCGTTGCAGGATGAACGACGCCAACCTGCGGACTATCGCGCAAGTTGCGGGCTCGGGCTGCGAGAATCAACGCCCCAATGCGCGCCTCGATTCGACGAGCAACCTCTCGCGCCGCGTAAAACGAGGTTCAACGCGAGCCTGTCGGCATTGCGTTCGTTGCGCCGCTCGCGTCGACGGTCGTTGCGACTGGTTTGGACGCGGATTGTGTGGGCGCGGCTGAGGGCGTTGCTTTCGGTGCCTGCTGGGGGGCCGTCGAACCCGAAGCCTTGGCCGGTGCGCTCGCGGCGGGCTTTTGCGCGGTCTTCGCCGCCGGTTTCTTGTCAGCGGGCTTCGCAGAACCGGTGCGCCTCGCTTCGAATTCTTCCGCGCTCACCCAAAGCTCTTCCTTGCCGTCCCAAGTCGCGCCCTCGGGCAAACGGTTCTCCACGTGGCGCGCCATGTAGACGTACTTGTCGAGCGTCAGCTTCGGTTGCGAAACCGGCATTGCGATCCCGCGCGGCTGCTGAACGACTTTGTCGATGAGCTCGAGATCGATCGTCGCGTTGTGCTCTTTGACCTTCTGCCACATCGCATCGCTGATCGCCGCATTGAGGAGCGCCTCGGCGGCCTGCGGATGCTCGCGTTCATCGTCCTCCAACGCCGGGAACGCCTGGACGTACAGCGCACCTTTGTGCCAGCCGAAGACGAACGGCTGATTGACGACCGTGACCTTCGTGCCGACCGGAACGAGATCGAACAGCGTGGCGATGTCTTCCGGATACATACGAATGCAGCCGTGGCTCACTCGCATGCCGACTCCGTACGGCTTATTCGTGCCGTGAATCAGATAACTCGGCCAACCGAGCTTCAGCATGTGGGTGCCGAGCGGATTGTCGGGTCCGGGCGGCACAACCGCCGGCAGCGGATCGCCGGCTTCCGCGTGCTCTTTGCGCACGGATGCCGGCGGATACCACGTCGGGTTCTTCGCCTTGGCTGTCACCTTCGTCGTGCCTTCGGGCGTAGACCAACCGACTCTGCCGATGCCGATCGGGTGCGTGATGACTTTCTGCAGCTCGCCTTCCTTGCGCTTCGGGAAGTAGTAGGCGCGAAGCTGCGCGAGATTGATCACGATGCCTTCGCGCGGCGCTTGCGGCAGCACGAATTGCGTCGGCAACACGATTTCGCGGCCTTCGCCGGGCAACCAGGGATCGACGCCCGGGTTCGCGCGCACGATCTCCTCGTAACCCAAGTTGAAGCGGCGCGCGATATCCGAGAACGTGTCCTCGCCTTGAACGCGAGTCACCTGCAGCTCGCCTACGACGTCATCGGTCTCGGGATCGAACCAGAACGTGTGGGTAGCGATCGGCTCCTGAATCGGCGGCGGCGGGGGCGGCTCCTCTACGACGGGTTCCGGCTTGCGCGGCACGAGCTGACAGCCGGCAAGCAGCACGGCGAGACCGAAGGCTGTAAAGCGAAGGACACGGGCGTTCATAGCCCGATTATGACCCGAAGCCGCTGGAAGCCGCACCTTGAAAGCCTCTTAAGAAGTGTCCGATAAGTGTCTGTGTCCTGAGACACATCACAGCACGACGGGCTGATCCGGAAGCTCATTGCCATCTGCTGCCGGGTAGTGCCGTGCGATCAGCGCCCCCACTTCGCGAACGCCCTCGATGATCGCGCCTTCCGCATCGCCTGCCTTGAAGCGTTTCTCCATCTCTTTGCAGACGGCAGCCCACTCTTCGTGAGCGACTTTTCCATTGAAACCGCGGTCGGCGACGATCTCCACGTCGTGATCCGCCCAAAGAACGTAGATCAACACGCCATTGTTCGCCTCGGTGTCCCAAACGCCCAGCTGAGCGAACACCTCCAGCGCGCGGTCGCGCGCCGTGACGCCGCGCCACAGCTCGAACGCTCCCAGGTTGCCCTCAACCGCAAAGCGAATCTCCCCCCCGTGCGTACGCTCGGTTTCTGCGATCGCCCGCTCGATGTTGGCGAGCACCTGCTGCGAGAAGACGCGCGATACCACCCAAGCGGGTGTAGCGAGGTGCTTACATGCACGTGCGAAGCCCATGTCCTACCAACGGCCCGATGCGCCGCCGCCTCCGAATCCACCGCCTCCGCCGCTCCAGCCGCCACCGCCGAGGCCGCCGCCGAAACCGCCTCCGAATCCTCCGCCCCAGCCTCCGTAGTAGCCTCCCCAGCTCCGACGTCGTCCACCGGTCCACCCGCGTGGCCCGCCGCCTCGACCGAGCAACGTGAATAGAAATGCGATGACGGCGGCGCCCAGCGCGATCACGACGATGCCCGTCAAGAGCCACGCGACGAAACCGGCGATTCCGCCCGCCGCCACTGCGCCGCCGAATCCGCCGAGCAAACGACGGAGAAAGCCGCTGGCGACAAACACGATCATCAGAAGCAGCGGGAGAAGTTGACCGAAACGTTCTCCCGTCGCCGGACGCGCGCGCTGCGATGGCTCGGGTAGCGGCTCGCCCTCGATGACGGCGATGATGCGATCGATCGCGGCGTCGATGCCTTCGTAGAACTGCCCGTTACGAAAGCGCGGCACGATCACTTGTTGAATGATGCGATTGGCAATGACATCGGGTAGCGCGCCCTCGAGCCCATATCCGACTTCGATGCGAACCGTGCGATCGTCCTTCGCGACGAGCAGCAGCACGCCGTCGTCTTGCTCGCGCCGGCCGAGCTGCCAGGCGTCGACGACACGAATCGAATACTGCTCGATCTCTTCAGGCTGCGTCGTCGGCACGAGCAGCACCGCTATCTGACTGCCCTTGCGCTGCTCGAAAGCCAGCAACTTCTGCTCGAGCGCTTGTATTTGACTGGGCGTCAGCGTGTCGGTCAGATCGGTGACGGGCGATCGCAGCTCGGGAACGGGAACCTGAGCAAAGGCGGCGACCGCAAGGAACAGAGCGCATAGTGCAGCGACGGCCGAGAGCCGACGCGACAACGGCGATGGCCGGATAACAGCCGCTCCGCTGTTTCCGAAAGACAGTGCGCGCCGCACGGCGGTTATGGATCGACCGGCTGCTGGTTATCGGCCGGAGGCGGCGGCGTGGTTCCGAAATCGACGACCGGCGGCCGCGAAATCTCGGCCTCGTTCTCGACCGTGAAGTTCGGTTTCACCGTGTGGCCGAAGATCATCGCCGTGATATTCGTCGGGAACTGGCGCACTGTGATGTTGTACGCCTGCACTGCTTCGATGTACCGCTTGCGGGCGACGGCGATGCGGTTTTCCGTGCCTTCGAGCTGCGCGCGCAGATCCTGGAATCCCGAGATCGACTTGAGATCCGGATAGCGCTCGACGACGACCATCAATCGCGAGAGCGCGGAGCTCAATTCGCCCTGCGCCTGCTGCCATTGCTGGAACGCCTCGGGATTCTCGATCAGCTCGGGCGTTGCCTGGATCGAGGTCGCCTTCGCGCGCGCGTTGATGACGCTATCGAGGATGTCCTTTTCCGCCTGAACCGCGCCTTTCACCGTGTTCACCAAGTTGGGCACGAGATCGGCGCGGCGCTGATACTGATTCACCACCTCGGACCACGCCGCCTTTACTTGCTCGTCTTGTCTTTGCAGCGTGTTGTATCCGCAGCCCGTCAGCAGGGCGGCGAGCGTAAGAATTACGAACGATCGCAAGGCGTACATGAGCTCTCCTTATTTCCTGCGGACGCAAGGTCGCCAGTGTACGCCGGCATGGGGACGGACTGAGCGAATTTCAAACGAACGATGCGTCGCGAGAACCCTCGCGACGCACCATGGACGTTCAGACTCGCCTAGCTGCGGGAGGCTACCAGATCTTCACCCGCTTGCTCTCCGGGCGATACATCTTGTCCGTCGGCTTCACGTCGAATGCCGCCAGAAACTCCGGCAAGTTCGAAACGACGATGTTCGTGCGGTACTCGGTCGGGCTGTGCGGATCGGTCAGCAACCGGCGCCGCAGATCGTCTTCGCGATGCTTCCGCGCCCACACCTGCGCCCAGCCGATGAAGAACCGCTGATCGCCCGTGAAGCCGTCGAGCACCGGAGCTTCCTTGCCCTCCAGCGACAACTTGTATGCGCGGTAGGCCATCGTGAGGCCGGCCAGATCCGCGATGTTCTCGCCCATCGTCAGCTCGGCATTGATGTTCATGCCAGGCAAGGGGCTCACGGCGCTGTATTGCGCTCCGAGCTTCTTTGCGCGGCGAGTGAACTCGACATCGTCTTCTTTCGCCCACCAATCGTTGAGGTTTCCCGCACCGTCGTAACGACGGCCTTGATCGTCGAAGCCGTGACTGATCTCGTGACCGATGACGGCACCGATTGCGCCGTAATTGACCGCATCGTCGGCAGTCACGTCGAAGAACGGCGGTTGCAGGATCGCCGCGGGGAACACGATCTCATTCGTCGGCGGGTTGTAATACGCGTTGACGGTCTGAGGCGTCATGAACCACTCGGTGCGATCGACCGGTCCGCCGAGCTTCGCGATATCGCGATCGAGCGCAACTGCAATCGCACGCTGCTTGTTGCCGATGAAGTCGTCGCGCCTGACCTGCAGCTTCGACCAGTCGCGCCAACGCTCCGGATAACCGATCTTCGTGAGGAAGGCCGCAAGTTTCGCCTGCGCCTTCTGTTTGGTGGCCGGCGTCATCCACTCGAGCTCGTCGATCCCTTGCGCAAAGGCGCGCTGTAGATTTGCTACGAGCCGATCCATGCGCTCCTTCGCCTCCGGGCTGAAGTGTTTTTCGACGTACAGCTTGCCGACGAGCTCGCCGATCGTGCTCTCGACCTCGGCGACTCCGCGCTTCCATCGCGGCCTCTGCTCCGGAACGCCCAACAGCGTGCGCTCCCTGAAGTCGAAGTGGAGTTGGGCAAAGCGCTGCGGCAAGCCGGCCGCGTACTCGTCGAGCAGCTTGTAGCGGAAGTACACGCGCCACTCCTCGAGCGGGACCTCTGCCACGGCCTTGCCGAGCGCTTCGAGATAGGAAGGCTGCATCACGTTCACGGCCTTCACCTTCTCGATCGGAACGACGGCGCCGATGAAGAACTCCCGCCAATCGATCGCGGGCGTCAGCCGCGCAAGCTCGTCGAACTCGAAACGGTTGTACGTCTTCTCGGCATCTCGATTTTGCACGCGAGTCCAATGCGTCTTCGCGAGCCGCGTCTCGAGTGCGACGATGCGCTTGGCGTGCTCGGCTGCGTCCGGCGTTCCCGCGGCTTCGAGCAGGTCCCGCACATAGAACGTGTACTTCTCGCGGATTTCTTTCAGACGCTTGTCGTTTGACAAGTAGTAGTCGCGGTCGGGCATTCCGAGGCCGCTTTGGTAGAACGTCGCGATGTATTCACTCGAATTCTTCTCGTTGACCGAGATGAAGAACCATACCGGATGCGTCACGCCGAGCCGCTGCGCTTCACCCATGTAGCGCGCAAGATCCTGTCGCGAAGCGATCTGATCGATGCGCGTCAGCGCTTCCTCGAGCGGCTCGAGGCCGCGCGCCTCGATGCCCGCCTCATCCATGAAGCTCGCATAGAAGTCGCCGATCTTCTGGATATCGGAACCCGGCTCGCCCGACTGTTTCGCAGCATCTTCCAAGATGGCATGCAAATCGTGCTCAGCACGTTCGCGCAACATCGAAAAAGTGCCGTATTCGGCGCGGTCCGCGGGAATCTCCGTCCTATTGAGCCAGCCGCCGTTCACGAATCTGAAAAAGTCGTCCTGCGGACGCACGTTGCGATCGAAATTCTCGAGCAGGACACCCGATTTCAGCGGCGCGGGCGCAGAAGCTCCAGGGGCGGAATTCGCTGGCGGTTCGCTGCGAGCGCAACCGGCCAGCGCCGCAATGGCTAAGAGAGAGAACGCGCAAGTCTTGGAGAACATACGTGACTCGTGACCAGTGACTCGTGACTTGTGGCAGTTTACAGCCTGCCCGAGGGCGCTGGGCTCCGGGTGCTGGGCTCTGGCAAGAGAATAGGCCTGCCGACGCGCGCCTCACGAGCGAGCGCGCAATTCTCCATTCTCAATTCTCAATTCTCAATGCGAGCTGCCTATGGCAGCTCCGCTAGAAATTCGTCGATCGCTTGCTGACAAATCGGCTCGTGCAGCAGAGGCGCGTGACCGCGATTCGGCACGCTCAGGCGGATGAGATCGGGCTTTTCGCGCTGCATGAGATCGAAGACGCGTGCCGACAGGAGGTCCGACAGCTCGCCGCGAATGGCGAGCGTGGGGATTGAATACAATCCGGCGTACGCATACCACATCGGCGGCATCGCACCGAACGGCAGCAGCCGCATCAGCTCGGCGATTTTCGGATCGTAATCGAGCCGGATCTTTCCGTCGGGATCCTCGCGGAAGGAATTGCGCGCGAATTCGGCCCACCGCTCCTCGGTGAGATCGGGATACACGTTGCCGAACGTTTCTTTGACGTGCGCCGTCGCTTCCTCCCAGGTCGCCACTTCCTGGACTTTGCCGATGTAGCTCTGAATTCGGCGCGAACCGATGATCTCGAGCTCGGGACCGACATCGTTCAAGACGACTCCGGCCAGTTGTTGCGGCCGCATGCTCGCCATCACCATTGCCATGATGCCGCCGAGTGAAGTACCGACCACGATGACGCGCTCGAGACCGAGCGTCCGCAGCAACATCCACATGTCGTCGACGTACATGCCGGGGTGGTAGTTGAGCCAGTTCGCGTCGTATTGGGAACGCCCTCTGCCTCGCTGGTCGGCGCAGATGACGCGTCGGGCCGGCGCAATGTGAGCGGCGCTGCGCTCGAAATCCTTGCTGTTGCGGGTCAGCCCGGGCAAATACAGCACCGGCGCCTTGCGCGGATCGCCGGCGTAGTCGCGGTAGTAGAGCTCGAGCCCGTCGCGCGAGCGAAAATATCTTTCTTCGAATAGAGACATCAGCGTTTCGAGCGCATCGCCGCTTTCGCGGCAGGGTGCAACCGTCAGTCGTCGAGCGCCAAGAGTCAACCTGGCGGCGGAGCCGCGGGCAAAAAAAACCCCAGGGTGTGGCCTGGGGCAGAGAAGCGGACTTTCTGAAGGGAAAGTAAAGCCCGCTAGGGGATTCGGAGGAAACGCGCCGTTAAATTAGTGCAATCGAGACCATTGCAAGACTTTGATGTCCTTCGTATCGCATTCGAAATTCTTCGCCAGCACCGAGGCCGCCTCTTTGAGGTCGTTGCCAGGCAGAATTCGGTTCACTTCGACGACTCCGCGGAACTCGCTCATTCCCTTCGGAGCTCGTTCTTGAAGCAGGAAATGCGTGTAGTACTTGATGCCCATGGCTCCACAGACTAGAGAGCCAACCCCTGTATGTACCGTGAAGAGCCGCACAAAATTCCCTCGCGTTGCCGCTTTCAGGCGATGCCTTAGCGCGCTTTAGCAAACAGGATCACAGGTTCCATGAGTCGCTACCGTCCTCCAGCGCCGAAGGGCTCGAAATTCATTACGCCCGAGGGCGCCCGACGTCTCAAAGAGGAGCTCGATTACCTCTGGCGCGTGCTGCGCCCGCAGGTCACGCAGGCCGTGGCCGAAGCAGCGGCCCAGGGGGATCGATCCGAAAACGCCGAATACACGTACGGCAAGAGGCAACTGCGAGAGATCGACCGTCGTGTCCGCTTTTTGCGACAGCGGCTGGATGGCATGACGATCGTCGATCAACCGCCCTCGGACCGCTCGCGTGTGTTCTTCGGTGCATGGGTCAGGCTCGAAGACGAAAACGGTGAGGAAGTCGAATACCGCATCGTCGGCCCCGACGAATTCGATCCAGCCAAGGGCTACATCAGCATGGACGCCCCGCTCGGCCGCGCGCTGATGCGCAAGGCGATCGACGATGAAGTGCAAGTCGAAGTGCCAGGCGGCACGAAGACGTATGTGGTCGTGGGGATCAGGTACGAATGAGTGGACTGAGGGCTACATGTTACCGGCGACGGGCAACGGTCAGAAAGACACGCCGATACGCACAAGTTTGCGCCTCCTGGGGACTCCTGGGGAGGCGCTCTTACGCGTCCTGGGTTCGCGGCATCCTGCACATCAAGGCGCGCAAAGCGAAGTGTGCGCGTGAGGGGCTGCTCGCGAAGCGAATCGAATGCGCACCTGGTGCGCGCCGCTTGCCGTAGCCCGTCGCCCGTCGCCCGTGAGCGCAGGCTATCGCCTGCGCTAGAGTCCAAACAACGACCACAATCTCCGCACCGCACTCCCCGCTCGATCGAGATCGCGCTTGCGCCGCTCGCGCATGCGCGCATGCAACTCGTCGCGCTTCTGCGCAAGCCATCGGTTTTGGTCGACGTCCGGGCGTCGCCGCTGGCGAGCTTGTTCGCGCAGTTTGCAAAATGCCTGATACGCTTGGATGTCGTGCTCCAGGTCTCGGCTGACGAGCTCGATCATGATTGCATGATCGAGCAATCCGACGCCTGCCGATTCGGAAGGCGTGCTGAAACACGCAAGCGCGTTCAACACGCGCTGTTGATCCTCAGGCCGCGGCTGCCATTCGGCATCCGTGGCCATCACGAGCATCGTGTGCAACCGTGCGAAACGTTCGCGCACGAACTTCGCCACATGAGCGCCCTGCCCTTTCTCCCAGACCTCGCGCGCAGCCGCAATGATCGCCTCGGGCGGCGTGTGTCGCGCCAAGACTTGCGTCTGCTCGGCCACTTCCTCGAAGTGGCGCAAGTCCTCATCGCCGAGATTGAAGCTGAGACGCAGAGGCATAAGCAGGCTGTAGGCTTGAGGCTGTGGGCTGTAGGAACCGCGCGGTCGCGTGCGATTCTATTAGAGACCGAAGGCCGAAGACTGAAGGCTGAAGGGAGAGTGCGCAGTCGCGCACATTTCCGCTTCGCTCAGGCTGAAGGCTGAAGGTGGGGCAGTTCGCGTCGCGAATCGTGCCGCTCGACTTTGATCGAGACCCTGGGTTTGAGGCTTGGGTGAAGGCGAGCATTGCTCGCAAATGCGCGCGGAGTGCGCGCCCTTCCTTCAGTCTTCAGTCTTCAGCCTCAGACGAGGACATTCCTAAACTGCCACGGATCCGACGGATCGAGCGGCTCGGGGAACAGCCAGCCGCGATCGTGCAACGGCGTCCATTGCGTGTATTCGCCCACGACTGGGCCGAGATAGGGCATGCAGATCTCCAAGTTGCGCTGGAAGTCCATTTCGTCGGGCTCGGTGACGCCGCAATTGGGATTCTCGATCGCCCAGACGAGACCGGACAGCACGGCAATACAGACTTGCAGGCTCGTGGCTGTGTTGTACGGCGCGAGGTTGCGCGCTTCGTGAATCGAAAGCTGCGAGCCGTACCAGTACGCATTCAGCTTGTGACCGGCCAGCAGCACGCCGAGCTCGTCGATGCCGTCGATGATCTCCTCGTTGAGGATGCGTTGCTTCTCCTGCATGCGCCAGTTGCGGCCGGCCAGCTCGTGCACCGACAACACCGCGTCGTCGCACGGGTGATACGCATAGTGGACGGTCGGCCGGTACACGACCTTGTCGTTCTCGCGAATCGTCAGATAGTCCGAAATCGAGATCGATTCGCCGTGCGTGATCAAGAAGCCATGGAAGGTGCCCGCTTTGGGCGTCCACGTGCGCACTCGCGTGCTGGCGCCGGGCTGCAGGAGATACGCTGCGCACTTGCATCCGAAATCGTGCAGCCTTGCGTTCTCCGGCATCCATTTCTCGTGCGTTCCCCAGCCGAGCTCGGAAGGCTGCGAACCCTCGCCCACGAAGCCGTCGACGGACCACGTGTTGACGAATTCGCCGGGGCGTTTCGGCACGCTCGCAATTTGCGTGTCGCGCTCGGCGATATGGATCACCTTGATGCCGAGCCGCTGAGCAAGCGACGCCCACTCCTCGCGCGAGCGCGGCGTGCCTACGTCCACGCCCGTGTCCGCAGCGATGTTCAACAACGCCTGCTTGACGAAGTGCGATACGAGCCCGGGGTTCGCGCCGTGAGTCAGCACGGCCGTCGGGCCGTTCTTGTGCGTTTGGCGCAGCGCGAGCGCTTCCTCGCGTAATGCGTAGTTCGTCCGCAGCGCAGGCGAAACGTTGGGATCGGTATATCCGCCCGGCCACGGCTCGATGCACGTGTCCAAATAAAGCGCACCGATCTCGTGGCAGAGCTTGATCAGCGCGACGCTCGACACATCGACGGAAAGATTCAGCAAGAAGTCACCGCCCTTGAGCATCGGACGAAGGACTTGTGCGTAGTTGTCGCGCGTGAGCGGGTGATCGATGAACTTGATCCCGTACTCCATCGCCTCGCGACGTCCGCGGTCGTCCGCGGTGACGATCGTGATGCGATCGGGCGAGATGCCGACGTGTCGCAAGATGAGCGGCAACACCCCTTGACCGATGCTACCGAACCCAAGCATGACGAGGCGGCCGGGAAAGGTCACGTGCACAGGGTGCTGGCTCATTACGAAACGCTCTCGCTGCGGCGAAGGACCGTTCGAGTTTACAGACTTTTCGCCTCCCGTCGACGCCCGCGCGAGATCGAAAACAGGCGAGCGCTCGCGACTGTCCCGCGCGTCGTTATTCGGGCGGCTTCTCTTTCCAGTGCGGAGGCACGGTGCGCTCGTACCCAGGCAGCGCCTCGATACGCTTCATCCACTCGGCGATCGCCGGAAAGTGCGCTTCGATCGGCAGCAGACGGGCACGCAGCTCCTGAGCTTCGCGGCGATCGAGCGCGCGCAAGAGCAGCTTGATCCCTGGGAAAACGACGATGTCGGCCGCGGAGAAACTTTCGCCGACCAGCCAATCCGACTTCGACAAGCGCTCATCGATCCTGCGCGCCTCGCCGGCGACGATGTGGATCGCTCGCGCCACCTCGTCCATGCGTTCCTCGACGCCCTGGAACAGGATGGCATAGATGATCTTCTTGATCTGCTCCTCGACGTATGAGTGATACTCGGAGATGACGCGCGCGATCGTCCCTGCCTCCTCCGGCGTCGTGCCGAACAGCGGGCGCTCGGGATACTTGCGATCGAGATAGTGCAGGATGCCCATCGATTCGAAGACGACGTAGTCGCCGTCCTTCAGCACCGGCACGCGCCCGCGCGGATTCATTTGCAGGAGCTGCGGCGACTTGTGCTCCTGCTTGGCGAACTGCACGAGATGCGACACGTACGGCAGCGCCTTGTACTCGAGCGCGAGCAAGGCTCGCCAGGAATACGGGCTGCCGCTGCCCCACCAGAGTTCAAGTGCCATACCGAATTTCCCTCACGTCGACTCGAGCGATTGTAGACGAGCAGGCGCGAGACGGGCTCGATGAGATTACGATGTTCGCACCCACCGCTCGCGAGACCGCCCATGCACACGACGCTCGTTTCCGTTGCGACGCTCGCATCGCACATCGACGACCCGAGCTGGCTGATCGTCGATTGCCGATTCGACCTTACGAACCCTTCTGCAGGCGAAGCAGCGTTTGCGGCTACGCACATTCCAGGCGCGATCTATGCGCATCTCGATCGCGATCTGGCGGGACCGGTCACGCCCCAAACAGGCCGTCATCCGCTGCCCGAACCCGACGTCTTCGCCGCCACGCTCAGCCGCTGGGGCGTCACCCCGACGACGCAGGTGGTTGCGTACGATGCCGATATCGGCATGTACGCAGCGCGCCTGTGGTGGATGTTGCGTTGGGTCGGTCATGAGCAAGCGGCCGTGCTGGACGGCGGGTTCAACGCATGGACGGCCGCAGGGCTCCCGACTTCGAACGAAATCGCGACGCGCGAACCGCATCCCTTCGTCGCGCGTCCGAATCGCGACATGTGGGTCGACGCCGATGAGCTTGCGCAGCGCGTAGGCGATCCCGCGTGGCGCGTGCTCGATGCACGCGCACCCGAGCGCTTTCGCGGCGACATCGAGCCGATCGATACCGTCGCCGGGCACGTTCCGGGTGCGCGCAATCATCCCTTCGCGCTCAACGTCGCGGGTGGGCGACTTGCCGCGCCAGAAGAGCTGCGGCGCCGGTTCGAAGCTTCGCAGGAAGGCGTGCCGGACGATCGCACGATCGCGATGTGCGGCTCAGGCGTTACGGCCTGCCACCTGCTGCTGGCGATGGAAGTCGCAGGCAAGCGCGGCGCGCGATTGTATCCAGGCTCCTGGAGCGAGTGGATTCGCGACCCGTCGCGACCGGTCGCGCGCGGGTGACGCTCGCGTTCGCACGTTGCTTCGCACCGCGAAGCTCGCGCGAACGATCTTGCGGCAAGTTCGAATGGCGCGAGCCTCTTTCGTCGCAATCTCTTTCTGCTATCGTTCGCGCCATTGCAGCCAGAGTTCCGAGCGTTGGACAACGGTTCAAAAAGGTTCGCTCCGAACGGCCACTGGACCATCGAGGACTCGCTCGAGGTCTACCAGGTACTCGCGTGGGGTAAGCCGTACTTCAATATCAATGCCGCCGGTCATGTCGTCGTTCGCCCGGACGGTTCGCCCGAACGCGAGATCGACTTGTACGAAGTCGTGGAGGGATTGCGGGCGCGCGACTTGAGCACGCCGGTCGTGATCCGTTTCTCCGATATTCTGCGCCACCGGTTGCAGCGGCTGCAGAAAGCGTTCGCGAACGCGATTGCGGAAAACGACTACAAGGGCGGGTACCGCGCCGTCTTCCCGATCAAGGTGAATCAGCAACGCCTCGTCGTCGAAGAGGTGTATCGCTACGGCAAGGAATTCAATTTCGGTCTCGAAGCCGGATCGAAACCGGAGCTGCTCGCCGTCATGGCGCTCACGGAAGATGCGCCGGATCGCATGATCGTCTGCAACGGCTTCAAGGACGACAGCTACATCGAAGCCGTGATTCTGGCGACGAAGCTCGGACGCACGATCATTCCGGTGATCGAAAACTTCGACGAGCTGAAGCTCGTCCTCAAGCACGCCCAGAAATATCAGGTGAAACCTCGCATCGGCGTGCGGGTAAAGCTCGCGAGCGAGGGCGCCGGACGTTGGCGCGATTCGGCCGGCGAGAAATCGAAGTTCGGTCTGTTCGTGAGCGAGATCCTCGATCTCATGAAAGTGCTGAGGGAGCACGACATGCTCGATACGCTCGAGCTCGTGCATTGCCACGCGGGCAGCCAGCTCCAGGACATCCGGCGCGTCAAAGATGCGATCAACGAGCTCGCGCATGTGTATGCGGAGCTCAAGCTCATGGGCGCAGGGCTCAAGTACATCGACATCGGCGGCGGGCTCGGCGTCGACTACGACGGCAGCGGTACGAATTACGAGTCGTCGATGAACTACACGATGAACGAGTATGCGAGCGACGTCGTGTACCGCATCGCAAGCGTGTGCAATGCACGCGGCATCGAGCATCCCATCATCGTGAGCGAATCCGGACGAGCCACCGCCGCGCATCACAGCGTGCTCGTGTTCAATGCGCTCGGCTCCTCGAAGCTCGACCAGTTTCGGATCGCGGGCAGCATCGAACAGGACTACCAAGGCGACCAAGAGCTGCCGCAGCCCGTGCTGGACTTGTTCGAGGCGTATCGCGGCGTGTCGGAGCGCCGGCTGGTCGAGTGTTATCACGATGCGCTGCAGGCGCGCGAACAGGCGCTGCAGATGTTCAACCTCGGCTTGTTGAGTCTCGAGTTTCGCGGCCTTGCCGAGCGGCTGTATTGGGCGACTTGCTCGAAGATCCGCGACTACTGCCGCAAGCTCGACCGCATCCCCGAAGAGCTCGAACGGCTCGAGCTCATTCTTTCCGATACGTACTTCTGCAACTTTTCGGTGTTTCAGTCGCTGCCGGACAGCTGGGCGATCGACCAGGTCTTTCCGATCATGCCGATCCATCGGCTCAACGAGCGGCCGACCCGCAACGCCGTGCTCGCCGACATCACGTGCGATTCCGACGGCAAGATCGATCGCTTCGTGAGCCAGCGGGACGTGAAGCGCACGCTCGAGCTGCACGAGCTGCGCCCGGACGAGCAGTACTACCTCGGCGTGTTCCTCGTCGGCGCCTATCAAGAGACGCTCGGCGACTTACACAATCTGTTCGGCGACACTCACGTCGTGCACATCCGGTTGCACGATCAAGGCGGATGGTGGATCGACGAAATCGTCAAAGGCGATACGGCAGGCGAAGTGCTGCGTTACATGCAATACGACGTCGATCGCCTGTATCCGCAATTCGCGAGGGATTGCGAACGCGCGGTGCGCGAAGGTCGGTTGACGCTGGCCGAGAGCCAGGCGCTGCGCCGCTTCTACGAATGGGAGCTCAACGGCTACACGTACCTGGAAGCAGACTGAATCCAAGCGCCCAAACCCAAAGCTGCGATGCGACATTGCGTGGATACCGTGTCGCACCCCCAGATCTGCTCTGCACAACGGTCCGAAGTCCAGCGGAACGGCCCCAGGGGCCTCCTTTTGACGAATCCACGGTCTCGAGTTTCCGGGCCTTGTTTTTCTGCACTTGCAAAAAAGCACGCGCGATCACCCAGCATTGCATGACCGAAGACCCTGACGTAGTATCGACCGCGGTCCGCTAGTAACGCATTCAACACACCGGCGACCCGTCAACAACATCTACTTAAGTACCTCGCCCGTCCGGGACCCTCCTCTCCACGTTTCGGAATCCGTTGATTGCAAGCGACCAAGCGCAGTTTGGCCCACATGCTTTTCGGGATCTGCATCACCCCGAGGGCGGCTTTGCTGCATTTCGTGACTGGCCCTTTAGAGTGAAAAATCGATGACGACGATCTACGTTGGGAACTTGCCCTTTAGCGCCACTGAGGCAGATGTTCGTGCGCTGTTCGAAAAACACGGCACGGTGCAGTCCGTGAAGCTCGTGAACGATCGCGAAACCGGCCGCCCGCGCGGCTTCGGCTTCGTCGAGATGCCGTCGAGCGATGCACAAACTGCCATTCAGCACATGAACGGCTTTCAAATGAACGGCCGTCCGCTGCGAGTGAACGAAGCTCGCGAGCGCGAGCCGCGTCCGCCGCGTCAGAACGGCCGTTGGTAAGCAACGCTCGAGTCCGCGCCTTCCGGCGCGGACTCGAGTGCGCCGCATAAGGAGCACGCGGCGCACGTTGCCCTGGACGGCGCTCGCGCGAGCGACTGCTAGTCCGTTATCTTCGCTTCCTCCGTAATCTGGAGGAAGCGATGAGGGGAGTGTGCAAATCGATCGTTTGGGTGGCAGCCGTGCTGCTCGCCGGCTGCGCGACGCAGCGTGCCTCGATCGATACGAAGCTCGATGGAATCCTGTCCGGCGAGCATCGTTCGGAGGAAAACCGAGCTCGTGACCGATTCCGTCACCCCAAGGAAACCCTCGCCTTCTTCGGCCTGCGCGACGACATGACCGTCGTCGAGGTCTGGCCCGGCAACGGCTGGTACACCGAAATCCTTGCCCCCTACTTGCGCGATCGGGGCACGCTCTACGCGGCCCAAATCGATCCTGCAGCGGGCGAGTATGCGAAACGCACCGTCGAGACCTACCGGGAGAAGCTCGCCGAGCGTCCGGATCTTTACGGCAAGGTAATCGTTACGACGTTGGCGTCGCCGGCCGCGACGAGCGAGATCGCGCCACCCGGCTCCGCGGACATGGTGTTGACGTTCCGCAACCTGCACAACTGGATGATGTTCGGCTGGGCACGCGAAGCGTTGCAGTCGATGTATGCAGCATTGAAACCCGGGGGCATTCTCGGCATCGTCGAACACCGCGGCGATCCCAGGCGCGAGCAGGATCCCAAGGCGGCGTCGGGCTACGTGAACGAGGCGTACGCGATCGAATTGATCGAAAGCGTCGGCTTCGAGCTGGTTGCCCGTTCGGACATCAATGCCAACCCGCGCGATACCAAGGACTATCCGCAAGGCGTTTGGGCGCTGCCCCCGAGCTACGCGGCAGGCGACGCAGATCGTGCGCGCTATGAGAGCATTGGCGAAAGCGACCGCTTCACTTTGAAGTTCGTGAAGCCCAAGAATCCGCGACCGGAGACCACGTTGGATCGATGAACGCGTTCATCAGCCCATGAATACATTCATGATCCGATTCGTGATGGTCGTGCTGCTGGCATTCGCTGCCGGTGCGAGCACGGCGCAAGAAGGATCGACATCCGGCGAAGCCACTGCACTGAAACCCAAAGGACGAGTCCGGTTGTTGGGCGCTGAAGTCCCGCCAGGCACGAGCAAGCGACTGACCTGGACTGGCGGGACGGCGATGCAAGGATTCGTTTCGCCTGTTCCCGTGTTCGTCCTGAACGGCACGGGACCCGGACCGGTGCTTTGTCTGACAGCCGCGGTGCATGGCGATGAGCTGAACGGCATCGAAGTCGTGCGTCGCGTGCTCGAGGACCTCGACGTCGAGACGTTGAACGGCGCAGTGATCGGCGTACCGATCGTCAATATCCAAGGCTTCTACCGCGGCACGCGCTACTTGCCCGATCGTCGCGATCTCAATCGTTTCTTCCCCGGCAATGCGAAAGGCAGCTCCGCCACTCGCATTGCGCACTCGTTCTTCACTGAAGTCGTCAAACACTGCTCGGCGCTCGTCGACCTGCACACCGGTTCGTTGAATCGCACGAATCTCCCGCAGGTTCGCGCAGACCTGAGCGATCCGGCCGCCGCTCGAATGACGAAGGCGTTCGGCGCGACAGTCGTCCTGCACAGCAAGGGCGAAGCGGGTTCGCTCAGGCGCGCTGCAAGCGCCGCCGGAATTGCATCGGTAACGTTCGAGATGGGCGAGCCGATGCGCGTTCAACCCGAGCACGTCGAGCACGGCGCCAAGGCAATCGAAACCCTGCTCTACTCGCTCGGCATGACGAAGCAGCGCCGCTACTGGGGAGACCCGGAGCCGGTGTACTACTCGTCCAAGTGGGTGCGCGTTGATCACGGCGGGATTTTGTTTTCCGATGTCGCGCTCGGCGAACGCGTGAGCGAAGGCGAGCTGCTCGGCGTCGTCACCGATCCGCTGACGAATCAGCAACATCGTATCTACGCGCCGATGAGCGGACGCGTGCTCGGGATGGCGCTGAATCAAGTCGTGCTGCCTGGTTTTGCTGCCTATCGCATCGGCAGCGAAACCAAACCCAAAGGAGGCATCGAATCCGATACCGAAGCCGAAGATCCCGAGGAGGCTTTGGATGCGGATGAGTTCGAGGAAGACGAGCCGCCGTAGTCAGTTGACAGTTGATAGTTGATGGTCGACAGCAAGGCGCGCGTTCGCGCGCAAAGAACCGCCTCTCCTCGGGGAGGCCGCCATTACGCATCCTGCGTCCGCGGCATTCGGGCATCCCTGTACAGCAAGGCGGCGAGAGCGAATGCGTCGCAGTGAGGGGATAGCAAGCAAATTGAGAATTGAGAACTGAACCGCTCTCGCGGCTGCCCCCTCACCCGCACGCTGCGCTCTGCGACCTCTCCCATCCGGGAGAGGTGATTTCGCGCGCTGCGCGCCACCTTGCCTCTCCTTGGGGAGAGGCGGCGAGAGCGAACGCGTCGCAGTGAGGGGCTCGCGCAAAGCGCGAATATTCTTGCCAGAGCCCAGCGCCCTGAGCCCTAGCGGGTGTCGCGCGCCCACGCGCTGACTCGCTCAACCATCTCCCTCACACCCTCCGACGTCAGCTCGTCCGTCTCGAACACGAACAACTCACCAGGCAGCGGTAATGGGCTGGCCGATCCGGAGCGAAGCTCGCGAACGATTTCGTCTCGGCTTGCTGCATCGACATGTCCGGGATGACGTTGCGTGCTTCGCGCATCGAAGCGCGCAATCAGCGTTTCGGGTCGGGCTGTGACGAAGACTTGCAGCAGCGCGAGCTGCGAATCCCCCGGGAGCTGCGCGAAGTTCGCTTGCTGCTCCTCCCAACGGAAATTGCCTTCGACGATGCAGCTCTGTCCGACCGCAAGCAGTTCTCGCGCTGTTGCGAATAGCGTTGCGTAGGCTGCAAGGCTCAACCGCTTCGACCATTCGCGGTCGCTCCAGCCGAGCACGTCGAACAACCGCTCCTTGTAGTCGTCCTTCGCGAGCAACGGCCAGCCAAGCGCACTGCGTAGAGCCGTCGCAAGAGTGGACTTGCCGGCGCCAGGCGGCCCGCTAACGACGATGAGCGCAGGCATGGTTGGCAGCGAAAAATGCCCTTCGCGCGAGTCCCTCACCGGCACGCGCGGCTCTGCCCGGTTTGATGTGCAGGGATGCACGAATGCTGCGGACGCAGGATGCGTAAGAGCGGCCTCCCCAAGGCAGAGGCAATGAGTCGGGCGGCGTGCGCAGTGGTAACTTCGCAGTTCGTAACGCCGCGCCGTAGGCTTTCATTATGACCATCCTTTCGATCAACACCGTCTTCACCGGGCGAGTCATCCGAGTCAACGTCGAGCGGGTGCAGCTTCCGAACGCGAGCATCGCCGATCTCGAGATCGTCCACCATCCCGGAGGTGCCGCCGTAGTGGCTGTCGACGCGGATCGGAACGTCTGCTTGCTTCGCCAATTTCGTCACGCCGCGAACGGCTACATGTGGGAGCTTCCGGCCGGCAAGATCGATCATGGGGAGCCGCCGCTCGAGACAGCGCAACGCGAGCTGATGGAAGAAGCCGGCGCACGCGCCGGCCGGTGGGAGGCGCTGGGTGATTATGTGAGCTCGCCCGGCGTGTTTACGGAAGTCGTCCACCTGTTTCTCGCGACCGACCTCGAGCGAGTCCCGGTACGCCCCGAGGAGCACGAAGTGTTCGAAGTCCACTGGAAACCGCTCGATCAAGTCGTGCAAATGGCGCTCGACGGCGAGATCCGCGACGGCAAGTCGCTGGCCGCCATTTTTCGTGCTGCCGCTCGCATCGGCATGTTCGCCGCTTACGTCAAACCCTGATATTTCAACCCTTTGGTCGTGAACTTGAACACAGCAAGTCCGGCTCGTTTTCGCTATCGTGTGCGCAATTTCTTCGAGCTTCGGGATCACCGTTGAACGACGAGTTGAAAGATCAGCTTCGCAAGTTGGGCCTGCGCGTGCGCCCGCGCACGACGGGCAAGCCTGCCAAGGGCAAAACGCCAGGCCGGATCGAGTACGACGCGCGCGGCAATCCCATCTATCAATGGAGCGATCCTTCCCTCGCGGAGGACTCCGAACGCGCCGAGCGTGCTCGCAATCGCGCCTTGATGCACCACGGACTGGCGATCGTCGAAGACGACCCGCCCGCGAACGCTCCGATCCGACCTAACCCGAAAGGCTTGCGCCTGGGTTACAACCCCTACGAAAGCGGCGTGCTGGGCAACAAGCCGCGCCGGAAGAAGAAAGATCTGCGCGAGCTATCGAAGTGGATCGAGACGCAGCGCAAGCTCAAGAACAAACGTTCTGAGGACTGAGTCCTCAGAACAGGCTGTAGGCTCTAGGCTGTAGCAATGCGCGCAGTTGCGCCCCACGCCGCGAGTCACGAATCACCAGTCACGAAGCGATTGTGACCCACGGCAGCCTGCAGCCACACGCCCGCATACTGTTGCCATCGCCCAGTGCCCAGAGCCCAGCGCCCGTGAAGCACGCCGCGCGTGCTTCACCGACTTGCTGCGAGCAGTTTTTGTTGATGCGGAAACCGGAAGAACTGACGTAGCTCCGCGACCCATGCTTCCGGCCGCGAGCGGCGTCTGCGCAAGAAGCGCTCGTCGAGACTGCGGCAATAGCGAGCCGCATGCCGATTGGCTTCCTCGTAGCGCCGTCTCACTTGAGGATCCAACTCCGGCACGTAGCGCACGCGATCGAACATCGCTGCGTGCAGCCCATGCGGAAACTCGCCGCGTTGCTGTATGAGGAGCGCAAGTGCGCTCGCGTACTTGTCGACCTCCGCCTGCAACTCGAGCTCGAGCAGCGACACGCCGCGGCCGCGGCCCAAGCTCCAGAGCAAGTAATGGAAATGACTGACGCCTTCGAGCGCCGTACAGAAGTCTTGGAGGTTCCGTTCGCTCAGTGCCTCGAGCGGATCGTGCTGAGATAGCCGATCCAACACTTCGCGATCGATGAACAGACCGACGCGCACGCCGTCGTCGCCGGGAACGATGAAGACGTGCTCGTCGCTGACGTTCGCCGCTTCCGGGCCGAGCAACGCCGCGAGCCGTCGGCGATCCGAAACGAGAAACTCCTGCGGCTCGTGCTCGATGTGAGCGTCGTAGAGCCGCGCGAGCAGGCTCTGCATGCGGCAAAGGATCGTCGGGTTCTCTACTCGGGATTCGAGACCGGCGAGCATTCGCGCCACCTCCTCATTGAGGCCGCACGCGCGCGGCCACCGGATCGACGCCGAGGCGGCGCAGAATCGAGTACGCCCTCGGACTGCCGGTCTTCATCCAGATCTCGTAGAGCCGAAGAATGTCCTTATCGGTGTGCTCGTACGCCATCTCGGCGACGTCGTTCAGCACATCGACCAGGCGCTGAAACTTCTGTGCGAGCTCGAGGAACACAGCTGCGATCGCCTGCCCCCGCCACGAATTGCGCATCGATTCGGCAAGCGCCCCGTAGGCGCGTCCGCCCATTGCGATGTGGTAATCGATATCGATCAACTTTCGCGCGAAGCTTTGCGCGAAGAAGCCGGCGATGAACAGGGAGACATCTCCCAAGCGGCGCAGCGCTTGATCGCGAAGGTGGGAAGTCGGCGCGTCGAGCGCATCTGCCAACATATGAGCCAGTGGTTTCAGCCGCACGCCTTCGGGCGTCCGCTCGTAGAGCTCGTCCGAGCGAGCGAACACCGTGAGAAGGTTCACTACATAGTGCTCGGTATGGTCGTCGACATTGACCTGCTGATTGCGCAAAGCCGTCTGCACGGATTCGTGGAAGAACTCGCGCAGGTTCGCCACCGCCACGAGCGACTTTGCTTCTCGACCTTCCTCCATCGTTCATCACCTCTTCACCGGCAACAACTTCGTCCGTTGTCGAACTACAAGTCCCTGCCTTGCACCATCCATGCCGCAGCCTGATCTCGGCCTCACTTAGATAGACCTACGCGTGAAGATCGCAGTTCCGATGCGAGGCTCGAGATAGGTTGCGCGATTCATGCGCGGCGTCTGTGCGCTCGCTAGCAGAAAAGCACATTCACGGTGCGGTTCAAAATTAGCAATCACATGCGGTGAGTGCTGCTAACACAGCGAGGCAAGCCGGACGTGTGATCGAAACTGCAAGTCGAGTCGCTTCCAGCGACTCACTGGTCGATAAAAGCGAAAACCCCGCGGCACTTGCGTACCGCGGGGCTTCATCGGCTGCGTTTCTAACGCGAACGCGGTTACCAGCGGCCGCCACCGCCTCCCGATCGCGGGCCGCGTCCACCACCCTGGCGCTCCTGCGCTTCGTTCACGCGCAGCGGGCGACCACCCATCTCCTTACCGTTCAGCGATTGAATGGCTCGTTGAGCGTCCGCGCGCGGCATCTCCACGAACCCGAAGCCGCGCGGACGGCCCGTTTCGCGATCATTGATCAGCGCGACGGACTCCACGGTGCCGTGTTGTTCGAACAGCTGGCGCACCTGGCTCTCGTCGGCCGAAAACGGCAGGTTACCCACATAGATCTTCGTCATGACAATGCAATCTCACTTCAGAAAAAAGCCTCGAGCGCGATGAATCGGCACTGCGAGGCCTGGTTCACACAAGGGCTGTCCCGCTCAGCCGAACGGCATCGTGGTCAGGCCCCAGGCCTACGTTCGCGGTCTCGTCGGATTTTTCAGAAGTTGGCCGATCGAAAGGGTCTTCAATGACCCGGCTGGCCAAGCCAGAGAAAAAAGCGGGCAAGGGCAACGAACGCGCGCAATCTATCCTATGCGGAAAATGAAGGCAAATGTCCCGAAATGGCTCGACGATCGGGCCACGAGCGGGGTCGAGGTTTGCGGCCTTGACCGAGCAACAGGCTAGAACCTATCTCAAAACGTCACGACTGGCGTTGGTCGGGGTTACTGCGGGCGTGCAGTAGCTTTGCGATAGGTTCTAGATCCGCCGGGTGAGCGCGACCAGGTCATCGAGCGAGGCGATGGCCTCTACCGGCGGCTCGATGTCTTCCGGCCACACGGTGCCGTTTCGATTGATCCACACAGGGTGCATGCCGGCTCGACGCGCTCCGATGACGTCTATGAGCGGATCGTCCCCCACGTAGATCACCTCGTCGGGCGTAAGTCCCGTTCCCTCGATCGCTTTCTGAAAAATCCGTGGATCGGGCTTCGCCGCCCCCACGTCGCGCGCCGCAACGCTGCGCTCGAACAAGTGGCCGATGCCGATCTTCTGCAAATCCGCATTGCCGTTGCTGGCGGTGAACAGCCGGAAGCGCTCGCGAAGCGTTTCGAGCGCAGGCAGGACTTCGTCGTACAGCGTCACTTCGTTGCGCGCACGGATGAACACGTCGAAAGCCTCCTCGACGAGGCAATCCGGATATGCGTGCATCTCGGCGAGCTTGCGCAGCGATTGTTTGCGCAGGAAGGTGAAATCGTGCTGCATCTGCGGGAATTCGTGCGCCACCGCGTCGCGCACTTCGCGCAGCGCCTCGACGGTCAGATTCGCGACCGTCTTCGGATAACGCTCGGCGAGAAAATCGTACATGGCGCGTTCCGCTCTCATGATGACCGGCCACACGTCCCACAACGTGTTGTCCAAATCGAAGCAGATCGCGCGAATTCGGCTCAGCGACATTCGTCAGGGATGGCGTCGGCAAGCGTCATTGCAAGGACATTCGAGGTCGGCACGCGGTTCACCTTGGATCGAGTCACGCGCGCCTCACCGCGGCAAGACCGCGCTCGATATCCGCCTTGAGATCGTCGATGTGCTCGAGACCGACCGCGATACGCAGCAGTCCTTCGGTGATGCCGGCACGCAGGCGCTCCTCGGGTGTGATACGAGAATGCGTCGTCGTCGCCGGGTGCGTGATCGTCGTTTTCGCATCGCCCAAGTTCGCAGTAATCGACATGAGTTCGAGCGCATCGATGAATGCCCACGCGCCGCGCCGCTCCTTCTCGACTTCGAAAGCCAGAATGCCGCCGTGGCCGCTTTGCTGGCGGCGCGCGAGCTCATGGCCAGGATGCGATTCGAGCCCCCCGTAATAGACCTTGAGCACGCCAGGCTGATGTTCGAGCCACCGGGCCAGCGCCAAGGCGGCCTCGGAATGTGCGCGCATGCGCAGCTCGAGCGTCTCGAGACCTTTCAAGAACACCCAGGCATTGAACGGGCTCATGCTCGGTCCGGCCGTTCTGAGGAAACCGAACACGTCGCGGCCCACCAGATCCGCGTCGCCGACCACCGCGCCGCCGACGCAGCGACCCTGGCCGTCCAGGTACTTGGTGGCCGAATGAATCACGAGGTCGGCACCGAGCGCGAGCGGCTTCTGCAGCGCCGGCGTACAGAAGCAGTTGTCCACCGCCAATAGCACGCCGTGCGCGTGAGCGATGTCGGCGATGGCACCGATGTCTGCGATCACGGACAAAGGATTCGAAGGCGTTTCGAGCAAGAACAAACGCGTATTGCGCTTGATCGCTCCGGCCCAGGCGTCGTTGTCGTCGGGCCTGACATAGCTCACCTCGATGCCGAACTTCGTCATGTATCGGTTCAACAAGGCAATTGTCGAACCGAAGACGCTGTCCGAGCACACGATGTGGTCGCCGCTTTTCAAGAGCGCCATGCAGGTCGACAGGATGGCCGCCATGCCCGAGCTCGTCGCGACGCACGCGGCACCGCCTTCGAGGGCGGCGAGTCGCTCCTCGAAACAGCGCACCGTCGGGTTCGTGAATCTGGAATAAATGTTGCCCTTTTCGGTCTCGGCGAACCGCGCTGCAGCTTCGGCGGCATTGCGAAAGACGAAGCTCGAGGTCGGAAAGATCGCTTCGGCATGCTCGCCCTCGTGCGTGCGCGACTGACCGGTACGGATCGCGAGCGTCGACGGGTGGTATTCGGACATTGGATGGCGCAGCGGTGAAAGGGGTGGACAGTGTAAGAAATCTGGAAGGCTGTCGGCGAGTCACGCCTCCAACTCGCGTCGTGACGCGGCACCTCCCGTAGAAGGCGCAACGGACTTTCCCCAAGTGCGTGGCTAGAATCGGCCGCCTGGTTTCCTCGCGAATGGATCTGCCGCATGCGCTGGGCTTCTGCGATCGATACGGATCCGTCATTGGGTGCTGCCATCGAGCGGGCCGCCGAAAAGATCTTCACCGACCTCGATCGCCACGAGCCGGATCTGCTCATCGTGTTCGTGAGCCAGGACCATGCCGCTCGCTTCGATGCCGTCTCCGAGCTCCTCCATCGCGAGTTCGAAAACGCGTTCTTGTTCGGCTGCTGTGCGAGCGCCGTCATCGGCGGCGGACGCGAGGTCGAAGATCAACCCGCGATCTCATTGACGGGCGCAACGCTGCCCAATGTGAAGTTTCGCGGGCTGCACCTCGATGCGGCGCAGGTACCGCCCGTCTACGCAGCATCGCGAGTCTGGGAGGACACCGTACATCTGACCGCTTCCCAGCAACCGTCGTTCCTGGTCCTCGCCGATCCGTTCAGTTTCGAAACCGAGGTGTTCGTGCGCGGGCTCGATCGCGTGTTTCCCACGTCGGTGAAGGTCGGCGGACTGGCAAGCGGCGCACGCCAAGTCGGCGGCACAGCGCTGTATCTCGGCAGGCAGGTCTATCACTCCGGAGCCATCATGCTGGCATTGACCGGAAACATCGAGATCGATGCGATCGTGGCGCAAGGCTGCCGGCCGATCGGCGATCCGATGTTCGTGACGAGCGCCCACGAAAATCTGATTCGCGAGATCGACGGTCATGCGCCGCGCGACGTCCTGGCGGATGTGTTCGAGCGCCTGAGCCCGAGCGATCGGGATCTGTTCACGCAGTCGCTATTTCTGGGCCTGGCGATGCGGGAGGCCAGCGAATTCGCGCCCGGTGACTTCCTGATTCGGAACATTCTCGGCATGGATCCGCAATCAGGCGCGTTGTGGGTCAATGTTCATGTGCCGCCGAACAGCGTCGTGCAATTTCATCTGCGCGACGCGAACACCTCGGCCATGGACCTCGAGCGCGCTCTGACGAGCTACCGCTCTTCACCGCACTTCGGACGCACGAACGCCGCCCTGCTCTTCTCGTGCGCCGGCCGCGGCATGGGCCTGTACGGTCAAGCCGATCACGACAGCAACGCTTTCCGGCGCCTCATCGCCGACGTGCCGCTGGGCGGATTCTTTTGCAACGGCGAGATCGGGCCCGTCCAAGACGCCACTTACCTGCACGGGTATACAAGCTCGTTCGCTGTGATCCGGGAACGCGGATAAGAAGGGCTCTGGGCTGGTGAGAACGAGCGCACTTCCTTGCTCGGTCGAGAGCCCCGAGTGCCGCGGATAACGCTACGATAGGCGCTATCTTGCGATCCCATTTCGCCTGGAGCCTGCACTCGATGCTTCGACTGGCCGCTCTCTTCGTCGCCTGCCTGCTTGTCTATCAGCCCGCCGCACTTGGCCAAGACAAGCGTCCGTTCACCGTTCACGACCTCGTAAGCCTCAAGCGGGTTTCGGATCCGACGCTGTCGCCCGATGGGCGCACCGTCGTGTTCACGCTACGCGAAACCGATCTCGAGGCAAACCGTGGGCGAACGGATTTGTGGGCGCTCGATATCGTCACGAAGGGTGCTGCACCTCGCCGATTGACGAGCCACCCGGCAAACGACAGCAGCGCGCAATGGTCCTCCGATGGACGATTCATCTACTTCCTGTCGACACGCAGCGGTTCGAGCCAGGTTTGGCGCTTGAGCCTGGCGGGCGGCGAGGCCGAACAGGTCACGAACGTGCCGCTCGATGTCGGCTCGTTCAAGCTCGCGCCGAACAATTCGATCTTGGCATTCACGGTCGAAGTGTTTCCGGACTGCGAGAAGTTCGAGTGCACGCAAGCGCGGCTCGACAGCACGAAACAATCGAAGCAGACCGGCATGACGCACGATCGCCTATTCGTGCGGCATTGGGACCAGTGGGCGGACGGACGCGTGTCGAAGTTGTTTGCGTACGCATTGCGCGACGGACGGACGCACGGCGATCCAATTGCGCTCAGCGGCCCGCTGGATGCCGACGTGCCGTCGAAACCCTTCGGCGGTTCCGATGAGTACACGTTTTCCCCGGATAGCACGAAGGTCGTGTTCGCCACGAAGCTCAAGGGCAGCGAAGAGGCGTGGTCGACGAATTTCGATTTGTACGAAGTTTCCGTGGAAGGCGGCGAGCCGCGAAATCTCACGGCCGACAGTCCGGCGTGGGATACGCAACCCGTCTTTTCGCCCGACGGGAGCCTACTCGCCTGGCGTGCAATGTCGCGTCCCGGATTCGAGTCCGACCGTTTCCGCATCGTCGTCCTCGATGTGAAGACGGGCGAACGACGAGTCCTGACCGAAGACTGGGATCGCTCCGTCAGTGCAATTGCCTTCTCGAAGGACGGTAAGACGATCTACGCGACGACCGATCATTTCGGCCAGCATCCGTTGTGGGCGATCGATGTGAAGACGGGTAAGCCGACGATGCTCACCGGCCCAGGTCGCGTCGAAGCGTTTTCGGTCGGCGAACGCGAGATCGTCTTCGGGCTCGCCTCACTCAAGTCGCCGGTCGAGCTTCACGCGCTCACGATTCGAAGCGGCGAGCTGCGCGAGCTGGCGCGCGTCAATGCCGATGCTCTGGCCGACATCGAATTCGGCGAGCCCGAGCAATTCACATTCCTCGGTGCCGACGACGAGACGGTGTATGCCTATGTCGTAAAACCCGCCAACTTCGATCCGAAGCGCAAATACCCGATCGCGTTCATCGTCCACGGCGGTCCGCAGGTCTCGTTCGCGAATGCCTGGAGCTATCGCTGGAATCCACAGGTCTACGCAGGCGCAGGTTTCGCCGCAGTGTTCGTCGATTTTCACGGCTCGCCGGGATACGGCCAAGCATTCACGGACTCCATCAGCGGCGACTGGGGCGGCAAGCCGCTCGAGGACCTACGAAAAGGTCTCGCAGCCGCACTGCAACGCTATCCCTGGCTCGACGCGGAGCGCGCGTGCGCGCTAGGCGCTTCCTACGGCGGTTACATGATGAATTGGATGGCGGGCAATTGGTCCGAGCCCTTCAAATGTTTCGTCACGCATGCCGGCATCTTCGACAGCCGCGGCATGGCGTATTCGACCGAAGAGCTATGGTTCGAGGAATGGGAGCACGGCGGCACTCCCTACGACGTGCCGCAGAACTACGAGAAACAAAATCCCGTCAACCACGTCGCGAACTGGAACAAGCCCATGCTCGTGATCCACGGCCAGCTCGATTATCGAGTGCCTTACGCGCAAGGCATCGCCGCCTTCACGGCACTCCAGCGCCGCGGCATCCCGAGCCGTCTATTGATCTTCCCCGACGAGAACCATTGGGTCCTCAAGCCGGCGAATAGCATTCAGTGGCACGAGGAGGTACTCGGGTGGCTCCGGCGCTGGACGGGCGCCGAAGGCGCCGTCAGCGTCGGCGCAATTGAGAATTGAGAATGGAGAATTCATTGTGGCTGCGTCACTCAGTCTTCGCGACGCGGAGCCGTTCTCCAAGCATTTGCACTGCTGGCGCGCCCCTGGGGCGCGCCGCTTTCATTCTCAATTCTCCATTCTCAATTCTGACGGGACGTCTTCGACGTCCCGTACTTACCCGCAATCTCCTTCACGGCTCTCGCTGGATCGAGGTCCAAGGCGCGGGCGATCGCAAGGAATTCGACGACGTCCAGTCGACGCTCGCCGCCTTCGTACTTGGCGACGAAGCTCTGCGGCTTGCCGAGACGATCGGCGAGCTGCTGTTGCGTGAGTCCGGCTTTCTCGCGCGCTGCCGCGAGCAGCGCAATCAGGCGGGCATGTTCGGCAGTACGTAAGGATTTCAAAGACATGGGCTCCTGTCAGGGGCCCTTGTCTATAATCCTCATTTAGGATTATCCCAATTTGGGATAAAATGATTCCCGGCGGGACAACCTCCTTGGCTCGCCTCGATCATAACCCGAGCAACGGACATTGCTGATGCCGCAGCGACCTGCATTGGACCCGGCCGAGCTCGCCCGTCGCGAGCCCGAAATCGAAGCGGAGCTGCGCGATCTGGTCGCGCGACGATGGCAAGGAGACCCGCAACCGGTTGCAGCTGCACTGAAGGACGCGTTCGTAAAGTTTTTCGGCGACCGTCACAGCTACCGGGAGCGCGCCGAGTTCTTTTTGTTCGTCGCGCCTCGTATGCGGCGACTCACGATCGAAGCCGGGCTCACCGGACGCGCGAGCGGCACGCTGAATCTTCGCGCCGTCGACTTGGACGAATGGCTCGAGCGCCTCGAAACCGTCGATCCAGAATGCGCGCGCATGATCGACCTGCACTACTTCGCCGGCTTGACGACCCGCGAAACAGCCGCCGTGCTCGGCTATCCGACCCGTGCCGTGATCCGAGAACTACGGTTCGCGAAAGCGTGGCTACAGGCGCGCGTCCGGTGGACACGCAACTGAATTGAGAATGGAGAATTGAAGGTAGCTTCGCCGCATCCGATTCCAGATGCGGAGCCGTTCCAGAAAGTTTTCACTGATAGCGCGCCGTGAGGGCGCCTATTTTTTCATTCTCAATTCTCAATTCTCAATTGCGGGACGCAAGTGCGTCCCGCCCTTACGTGTCATTCAGCCTCCACGCCGCCTGGTACGAGAGGCCGAGGCGGATGATTTGATTGAGCAGGCTCGAGTAGTCGATGCCGACGGCGCGGGCGGATTCGGCGAAGTCTTCCTTCTCGCTGATGTTCGGATTGGCATTCGCTTCGAGCACGTACACGCTGCCGTCGGGGCGCATGCGGAAGTCCATTCGTGCATAGCCGCTCAAGTAGAGCGCGCGATAGATACGCTTGGAGAGCTTGTCGAGATAGTCGCTCATCCCGTCCGGCAGATTCTGTGCAGCGCCCGTCTGAATGCCGTGCTTTTCTTGGTAGCGACGGTCCCATTTCACCTTACGGGTTGCGATGCCGGCCATGACTTCCGGTAGCG
>DATCLP010000593.1:0-5646 GCA_036563855.1 Steroidobacteraceae bacterium
GCCTTCCAGGCAGGCGACCTGACGGAGCTCACGCAGGTCTTCTCGAACATCTTGGGAGACATCCTCGATAACGCCACGACGCTGACTGCCACGACGGTCGCGGTCAACGCGTTCAACCGAACGCAGACGCTGAGCGATTTGTACGTTTCCGTGTTTCAGCCTGTATCCCAGATTCATTGGCCGGGGAACGTGAAGAAATACCGCGTCAACTCGGAGGGTCAGATCGTCGATCGCAACAACCAGCCGGCATTCGACAGCCAGTCGGGTTTCTTCAGCGCGGGTACCAGCGATATTTGGTCAGAGACTTCGAACGATGGTCCGTCGGTCGCTCTTGGCGGCGCAGCCAGGAAGCTTCCGAGCCCCAATTCACGCAGGCTCTACACGTACCTTGGCAGCAATCCAAGTAATCCCGCGCTGCTCACAACGTCGGAGCATGCGTTCGTCGAAGCAAACTCCGATATTACGGATGAGCTGCTCGGCACGAATCCGACGGATGACCCATCGCGGGCAAAGCTCATCGCGTGGGCGCGCGGCGCAGACGTCGACGACGAAGATGATGACGGCGACACTGCAGACGCACGGCTTGTCATGGGCGACCCCATGCATTCGCAACCTGCCATCGTCATTTACGGCGGCACGACTTCGTCCCCGAACATAGACGATGCCGTGGTTTTCTCCACGACCAATGATGGCTACTTGCACGCAATCGATGCCCGGACCGGCGAGGAGCTCTGGGCGTTCATTCCGCGCGAGCTCATCGGTCGCCTCAAGTTGCTCTATGAGAACCCGAGCACTGCTAGTCGCAATTACGGTCTGGACGGGAGCATCCGCGTCTTGAAGTACGACGTGAACGGCGATGGCATCGTGACTCCGTCCGATAACGATCGCGTGCTGATCTTCTTCAGCACCGGACGTAATGCCGAGGTCAGCCGATACTACGCGCTCGACGTGACGAACAAGAATGCGCCGCGATTCCTCTGGTCGATCGGCGAGGACGTGCTTCCGGGACTGGGACAGGCTTGGTCAGCGCCGGAAATCGCCCGCGTCGACGTAGCGGGTGCGACTCAGAATTCGCAGAAGCTCGTCCTCATCTTCGGCGGCGGATACGATCCAATCGAGGAAGTTGGCCCGTTCCAGGACGAGAACTCGGTCGGCAACCGCATCTTCATGGTCGATGCTCTCTACGGAACACTGCTCTGGTGGGCGGGCAACGACCCGGATGCGGACTTGGTCCTCGATCGGATGACTCATTCGATTCCGGCGTCGATCACCGTGCTCGATCTCGACGGTAACGGCTTCGCCGATCGCATGTATGCGGGCGACATGGCCGCGCAGTTGTGGCGTTTCGATATCTATAACGGCAGAGACGCAGACGAGCTGGTCGCCGGTGGAGTGTTCGCCTCTTTGGGTTCCTACGAAGAAGCGTCGCACCCGGCAGCAGACACGCGCCGTTTCTACTACGCGCCCGACGCTGCGATTTTGCAGCTCAACAATGGGCCCGTGTTCATGAACTTGGCCATCGGGTCGGGATATCGTGGTCATCCGTTGAGCACGAGCACTCACGATCGGTTCTATTCCATCCGCGATCATCGGCCTTTCGCCAAGATGACGCAGGAGCAGTACGACTCGTGGGCTCCGATTAGGGACGCCGATCTGATCGACATCACGACGGACCTGACACCGACAATTCCGCCGAGTGCCAACGGCTGGAAGCTTCGGCTCGATCAGCCTGGAAACGATTGGGTCGGCGAGAAGGTGCTCGCCGCGGCCAATACCTTCCAGAACACGATCTTCTTCACGACATTCACGCCCGACGAGAACGGCGGCGGCGCGTGCTCGCTCGGCGGCGGAAGGAACCGGATCTACACCGTGAGCGCGTTCGATGCTCGGCCGGCGATTCCGCGCCGCGACGGAGAGACGGATCCATCGGATCCGAACGATCCGCCGCTGCCCCCGCCGACGCCGGAGGACCGGTACGACGAACTGTCCCAGGGCGGCATTGCGCCTGAAGTGACGTTCCTGTTCCCCGAACGCGATCGGGTGGTCTGTCTCTCGGGCGTCGAAGTGTTGAACGCGTGCACCAACTTCAACAGCCGCCTGAAGACTTTCTGGCGCGAGTCGACTGCTGAATAGGTGGATCTATGAGCACCGTTACCTACCGCTTGCTGCAACGTCCCGCACTGCGTGCTCGAGTGCGGGGCGTGACACTGATCGAGCTCATGATGGTCATCATCGTCGTCGCCATCCTGGGCTCAATCGCCGTGAGCAGCTATCGCAGCTATCTGCTCCGGGCCAATCGCACGGAAGCGAGAATGGCGCTACTGCGCGTTCAGGCCGCACAAGAAAAGTTCTTTTTGCAGAACAATCGGTATGCCTCGAACTCTCAGCTTGCCACTGCACCGCCTGCTGGGCTCGGCATCCCAACAACGACGCCCAAGGGGTTCTATACGATCTCGATCGAAAACTGGTCCGACAGCACATATACCGCTGTCGCAACTGCAGCGGGTGGACAAACCAAGGATGTCGCAGCGTGCCAGCGTCTCACGATCGATCACACCGGAGCGCGCACGCCCAACGAAGCCAGCGGTTGTTGGCGTTAAGAGGCTGTCGCCGGCTCCAGACGCTTCTTTATCCCAATACACCGTTCCGGTATCCTTCGGGACGCGCGGCTCTGCCTAGCACCTTTTAGAAGGAAAAGGCACGTGTGGCGAAATTCCCGGGAACCTGCCACAAGTCTCGGGGGTTAAGAGCCGGTATTTTTCGCTCTAGTCCTTTTTGTCCGACCCAGTATGAAGGGGAAAGAAGCTATGAAGAACACAATCTCCACAACCCTGAAGGCAGGCGTCGCCGCTCTCGCTTTCATTGCTGCAAGCGGTTGCGTCTCGCAAAAGACGGTTGACGAGATCAGAGCGACAGCGGAAAAGGCCGTGCAAGATGCCGCGGCAGCCAAGGCCGCTGCGGATTCTGCAGCTAGCGCAGCTCAGGCTGCCCGGTCGGCAGCGGATAGCGCCCAAAGCGCCGCGAACCAGGCACTGCAGGCTGCACAGGCGAGCCAAGCCTGCTGTGACGCGACGAACGAGAAGATCGATCGCATGTTCAAGAAGTCCGTTTCGAAGTAATTCGATTCGGAATCCTCATTTCGAGGGAACGCAACGCCGCGGCTCGCCGCGGCGTTGTCGTTTTGCGCTTCGCGCGGGGTACCTCTAGGCATCCCTCTCGCGCAGAGAAATCGGCAAGCATCGAACGTCCAGGCGCGGCACGACAGATGGCGGGCGGACCCCACAGCCTCAGCCACGGACTAACTCGGTGGAAAGGATGACCTCGAACCGCGGGGTCCGCGGTACGAGTCTAGCAGACTGACTTCAAAGCGCAGGCTCGTGCGCCTGAGTCGTCGCTGCAGCGCTCAGCATCACGGGCTCGGGAATGCCCGTCGGGCGCCTGAAAGCCGCCTCTGCCTTCGCCCAGTCGATGGCCACCGTGCGATCGCGCGTGGCCGATACGAGCAAGCGGGTGATATTGGTGAGGCTGTGCAAGTCCTCGCGATCTTCTTGGCCTTCGAGAGGCGCGTGCACCTCCATGTAGAGCTCATCTCGCAGCCAGCCCATCTTGTACGGCTGGTGCACGATCCGCACCGGCGTATTCACTGCGACGAGCTTGAACAGCTCCTCGATGTCTTCCGGGAACATGCGGATACAGCCGTGTGTCACCTGCATGCCCACGCCAGCCGGACGGTTGGTGCCATGAATGAGATAGGCCCCACCGGGAATGCCCAGGCGCATCGCGTAATCGCCCAACGGATTGTCGGGTCCGGGCGGAACGGCCTTCGGCAAGAAGCGTCCTTCGGCTGCGTGCTCCCGACGCACTGACTCTGGCGGATACCATGTCGGCCGCACTCGTTTGTCGACGATTCGCGTGAGGCCGAGGGGAGTCTTCCAGTCCATCTTTCCCACGCTGATCGGATAGGTCATGACGACTGGCGTTTCGCCAGGCTTTGGGCGCGGAAAATAGTAGAGCCGATGCTCGGCCAAGCTGACGACGATGCCCTCGCGAGGTGCGTCCGGGAGGATGAACTGCGAAGGGATCACGACTCTCGTGCCCTCTCCCGGCAGCCACGGATCCACTCCCGGGTTCGCCGCGACGATCTCCTCATAACCCACCCCATAGCGTCGCCCGATATCGAGCAGCGTGTCTTCGTACTTGGCGATCGCGTATTGGATCTCGCCGACGACCGAATCCGTGCCGTTCAGCGGATATGTAGCGCCCACGCCGACGAGAGGCTGCATCAAGGCAATGAGCCCCGCGACGAGCACCATCAAACGTGACATTCCTGCCTTCATAGCCGCAAATTTAGCATCAACTCGCCTCGGATGCGGCCGACGGGTTCAATGCCGCCGTCTGCGCAGCTAACAAATTGGCAATCTGCGTCGGCACGCCCTTGCGGGCTTCGACGACGGCGACTCGAATGGCATTCCGAAATGCCACTGCATCGGCACTCCCGTGGCTTTTGATGACGACGCCCGCCAAGCCAACCATGCTAGCGCCGTTATACGCCCGAGGATCCATCTCGCGCTTTAGAGCGCGCAGAGCGGGCCATGAGGCGAGAGCGCCGAAGTAGCGGAAAGGATTCCGCGTGTACTCCTCCTTGGCCATCCCCACCACCATCTTCGCCAGGCCTTCGATCGACTTCAGCGCCACGTTGCCGGTGAAACCATCGGTCACGATGACGTCGACCTCGCCGGAGAAGATATCGTCGCCCTCGACGAACCCGATGTAGTTCAGCGTGCTCGCGCTGAGCAGCCGCGAGGCTTCCTGAACCACGCTGTCGCCCTTGGTGTCTTCCTCGCCGATGTTCAGGAGGCCGACGCGCGGCCTCTCGATGCCGTGCATGTCGGAAGCAACGACCGTGCCCATCACAGCGAATTGCAGCAGGTGATGCGCCGTGCATTCGGAGTTGGCGCCGAGATCGAGCATGTGCGTGTGCCCGTGCCGCGCGCGAATACGAGAGATGATCGCCGGCCGATCGATGCCGGCAATGGTCTTGAGCACGAATCTGCCGGTGGCCATGAGCGCGCCGGTGTTGCCGGCGGACACGCACGCATCGGCCTCGCCGGATTTCACGAGATCGATCGCGACGCGCATCGAAGAATCCTTCTTCTTGCGCAGCGCATCCTGCGGCTTCTCGTCCATCGCAACGACTTGGCTCGCCTCGCGAATCTCGAGCCGTTCTCGCAAGTGCCGCGGGCTCGCAGCGAGCGCGCTACGAAGCGGATCGCCAAGCCCGACTAGGATCACCTTGAGATCGCGATCCTCTTTCAACGCCTGCACGGCCGCGGGCACTGTCACCCCTGGGCCGTGATCGCCGCCCATCGCATCGATGGCAATCGTGACAGGTCTTTCGTTTGGCAATGGGCTCAACGCAGAGTGCCGCTACAGCAAAGTCCTTGAAAAACGAGTTCTGCCTGTTGCCCGCGCAGCGGCAGCCGATCCTGCCAAGCGGCACTCTCGAGCGAGCGAATCGCGCGAAATGGCCGTTAGTCGTTGTCGTCCTTCGAGCGCGTCGTCAGCACCTTCTTTCCGCGATAAAAGCCGTCGGGAGTGATGCGATGACGCGAATGGGTCTCGCCCGAAGTGGGATCGACCGACAAC
>DATCLP010000594.1:0-8120 GCA_036563855.1 Steroidobacteraceae bacterium
GCGTATGCGCAAGCAACGTTCGCGTTCACCGATAACTTCCGCTTGACCGGCGGCGTGCGCTACACCGAAGACGAGAAAGAAGATCGGGGCGGCCGCAACTGGGTGTGCCCGAACTTCGGCGCGACGATTGCGAACGGCGGACGCTTGATCGGCCCCGGCGGCGTCGTCTCTGCCGCGACGTGCGAAAGCGACTATGCGCCAGGTACGTGGCCAGGCGGCGGTGCCAATGACGGCAAGACGAAGGACAACCAGACGACTTGGCTCGCTCGCGGCGAATTGGATTTGAGCGACGACGTCATGACGTACCTGAGCGTCTCGACAGGCTTCAAGTCCGGCGGATTGAGCGACGGCGGTCGGCGTCACCTGCCCGAAGAGCTCACGAACTACGAGCTCGGTTTGAAATCGACGTTTGGACGTGCGCTGACGCTCAACGTCGCGGCCTTCTACATGGACTACCAAGACATGCAGGTCTCCGCGGTCGAGCGCTTACCGAGCGGCCAGCAACAACTCGTCACCTCCAATGCAGCCTCGGCATCGGTCAAGGGCGTCGAAGCCGAGATCATGTGGCGGCCGACGCAAGCCGATTCGTTATCGGCATTCGCGAGCTGGCTCGATGCGAAGTACGACGAGTTCATCACGATCGACACGGTGTACTTCGATCAAGGAAACCTCGACAATGCGATCGATCTTGCCGGCGAGCCGCTGCGCCATGCGCCCAAATTCTCGTTCACCGGCACGTACGAGCATCGTTTCGTCGTCGGCAACGGCGGCAGCATCGTGCCGCGCGTGACGTTCCATTATCAAACCGAAACGACGATCTCCGCGTTCAACGACGTCTACCCGACGCTCTATCGCGATGCCGGTGTTCAAGACGCGTTCACGCGAACCGACTTGAGCCTGCGTTACGAATCGCCGCAGAACAATTGGACGATCGAGGCGTTCGTGAAGAATCTCGAGGACGAAGCCGTGAAGACCGACATCTACAACGTCGGCGCTTCGAGCGACGGCACACCGACCTCCGGACCGTCGAATCTCGGCAACTGGCTGGCGTTCTACGACCCGCCTCGTACGTACGGGATCCGCGTGCACATCGACTTCTGATCTGCCCCCGACGCGCAGGCCAGGGAGGGCCTGTGCAGCCCGAATAGGCTATAGGCTGTAGACTATAGGCTGTAGCAGGAGCGCTTCACGCAGTCCCTCTGGAATACCGCAGATTGCCGCCGTGCACCCCTGCGCAGCTGTACTCGGAGGCGATGTCGCGCGCGTTATCGTTGCTGCTACTCACGCGCTTGCGCGCCCTTCTACCTACAGCCTACAGCCTACAGCCTTGGGTATGTATTCCCTCCGCAATCTCCTCATCTGCGGCATTGCTGCCATCATGTCGAAGCCAGGCGCTGCGACTGCACAAGATACATTCGAAAGCGCGCGTGTAAGAATGGTCGAGCAGCAGCTTGCAGCGCGCGATATCACCGATGAGCGCGTGCTCGCGGCGATGCGCAAAGTGCCGCGCCATCGTTTCGTGCCCCCGCAGGAAGAGCGCTATGCCTACGCGGATACTCCGCTGCCCATCGGCGAAGGCCAGACGATCTCGCAGCCGTATATCGTCGCGCTCATGACGCAACTTGCTCGGCCGGCGCCGACAGACCGAGCGCTCGAGATCGGTACTGGATCGGGATATCAGGCGGCCGTGCTCGCCGAGCTCGTCGATCACGTCTACACGATCGAGCTCGAACCCACGCTGGCCGAGCGAGCGCGGCGTGTGTTGACGGAGCTCGGCTATGAGAACGTCACCGCCCGCGCCGGCGACGGATATGCCGGATGGCCGGAGCATGCACCGTTCGACATCATCATCGTGACGGCAGCGCCCGATCACGTACCGCAGCCGCTGATCGAACAATTGAAACCCGGCGGACGCATGGTCGTTCCTGTCGGTCCGGTTGGAGCTTCCCAAAGACTGCGCCTGATCGAGAAAGATTCTTCCGGCAAGATCAAGACGCGCGATCTCTCTCCCGTGCGCTTCGTGCCGTTACGACGCGATGCGGACGAATGAGGGCATGGGGCTCGGAGCGTGGGGCTCGAGAGCGATGGACGGCGGTCTGAAAGCGCGCGACGCGCACTGCTTCGGCCTGCAGTCTACAGCCTATTATCGGAACGCGTTGCACCGCAAACGCGTTTCCGACGACGGAGGTGATGTCATGCGTGTGGACAAAATCAGCAGCAGAGAACGTATCTCAGAGCTTCGCGAGGAATTGCGCGCGGAGGGTCGACGCGAGCGCGCGCTTCTACGTGCACCAGTGACTCCGCCATCGCGTTTCTCGAAGAAGGCGATCCGTAACTTCGCGCTCGAAGCAAGAGAAGAATTTCGCCTACGCGGCGCATAAGGCGTAGGCGACTCGGCACGGAAGCCTTCGAACGATTTCCACTGTCGTTCCCACGGCGGCTCCCACGACTGTCATCGCGCGCGCGAGCATAGCCGAGCGGAGCTAGACTCGCCGGAACGAGTCGAGGGCAGGTAGCCGACCTGCCCTCGACTTGGCGCTCACTTTCGACGCAGCGGACGCAAGTAGTTGCGATAGGTCCAATCGGCAATTGCCTTTCCTTGCTGCCGACCGACTTCCTCTGCGGTCCGGAAATGAATGCCCTGCCAAACGCGTACTCCGACCATTTCCCTCTCGAGATCCGAGAGCCGGCGATAAACGCGCGGATTCCTGGTCACGCCCGATGCGGTCGTCCAGATCCTGAGCTGGACCTTATCGGTGCCGAAAAAGTGACGGAGCACGCCGGTGATCGATGCCGCAAGGCAGTTCGCACCGGAGCTATAGTCGGGATACGGCGGCGTCGCGATGAACGGCGTCCAACCCGGATCGCCCTTCGTCAAGTGATTGCCGTCGAAGCCGCCTTCCTGGATCGCCGTGATCGGACGCCAGTAGTTGTAGTGATACTTGGCGTCGTACACGCTGATCTGGGAATCGGCTGCGGCAAATGCGACGAGCGCGAAGAGCCGGGCCTTGTCGCCGATCTTCGCAACCCGCTGGTTCGCCACGTAGCGCACGGCCTCGTTCCATTGCGAGAAGAAGTTCGCGGTCCAGAACCGGCTCGCCTCCGTCTGCGCGGCCGTGCGCCACTTGCTCACGTTGGCGCCCAGCGCTTTCACCTCGATGTAATCGAGCCAATACTGCGTACTGCCCAAGCGAGGCGGAGGCGCAGGACGAAACTGCTTCGGCGACTTCATCGCGAAAGGCGCAGTCACAGCCATGAACGTGAACTGTGCATGAGTCGTCCCTGGAGTCGGCCGCCATTGGCCGGGATGATGCGAGCCCGTCCACGGATCCGTCGGTAGCTGAAACGTCGGCCGCCGCAATTGCAGGAGCGCCGCAGCTGCTTCCGTACCTGCCTTCAGACCCGGGTCGCCCGCGTAGACGATTGCTGGATCCGAAACGTTCGCAAGGCAAGAAGCGCTTGCTCCATACATACCCTTCAAGACTCCGTGCGCTGCCGACGCCGCAGCCGCTTCGAGCGACCCGACGCCGCGCAAGGCGGGATTTTCGTAGTGATAGGACTCGAACCGGCCTTCGATCGCCTGCACTGCATCGTGAACCGCGGCCTGTACGATCGCGATGTCGAGCAGTCCCGGCGGTCCAGCGCGTTGCGGATTCGTCGGTCCTTGCACGCATGTCAGCGTGATTTCGTTCCAATCGGTGATCACATCGGCGTCCGCCGTTGCCCAAGAGCACAGCAGAATCGCCGGCGCGACGACCGACCAGCGTTTCATCGTCTTCGTCATTGGTGTCTCCCTATGCGTTGAAAGCGCGCGGATGGTTTCCGCGCTGGCGCCGCATAGTTCCGCAACGGCGTGGGAGTACGCGTGGGAGAGGACGTAAAGGCGGCCTATGCGCGAGCGAAAGGCCACAGGCTACAGACGCGAGACGGATCTGCTGTGCGCGAGGATAGCCGTCAATCGGCGTTCTTGGCTCGCGCTCTCATCGCTATCAACTGTCAACTATCAGCTGTGCCGAGCTGTTTCGTGCGGCTCGCCACCGTGAACGCGGCAAGACCGACGATGCCGACCATCGTTACGCCGAGCACGAACACCGCGACGACCGTGAGCGTGACGATGCTCGAATTCATGGTCAGGCGCTGCCGGTCGATCGTCGTCGCCAAGTCTCGCGGGCACCATGACCACCATCGCAAAGACTCCGCAGGCTGATTGCGAGCGAGGATTGATTGAAGAGCGATCGATGCGTCGAAGAGCTTCGCGAGCCGAGCACGACATTACGACTTGCGCCGCGACTCGAGCCGCTCGAGCAACGCCGTTGCCCGCTCGATCTCCAGCTGGCGCTGCTCCTCGCTCGTGATGAATTGAGAGTTCTCGTCCGCGATCAACGGCATCGGCGGCGCAGCATTCGCAAGCGCTGCGCGGTAGCGCATCAGACTCTCGCGGACGAGCTCCGCCTCCCAATCGAACAGCTCGTGAGGCCCGCCGGTTGCCAGCTTACGCACGAGCTCGGTGATTCGATCGTGCTCGTCGACGACACGCCGCTCATCGTCGCTGTAATGGAAATCGAAGCCGCTCGCTTCCGGAGACTCTTCCAGGCGATCGGCGAGATCGCGCTCCAACAATTGCACGGCAGCCGCAGCGAGGTGAGAATCGGATTCGTTCAGCCGCATGAGTGATCTCCATGCCCGCGTCCGTCAAGTCGGATAACGGCTGAGCTGCCGCACTGTTCCGGACGCGGGTCTCGCACCCCTGTCGGCGCCGCACTCACGCACGCATGTCAGTTTCGGTACTTGCTGAAGACGAACGATTGCTCGCGTTGCGCGGTATGACAGCCAAAGCAGGCAGTCGCGGCTTGATCCTTGACGAGACGCTCCGTCCGGCTATCTCCGGCAAAGCCCTCGAAGCCCCAACCGCCGGTGCTCGCGTACTTCGTGCTATCCCTGTACATCACGCCGATGAGCTTTCGCTTGCCTTCCGTGATCGCATTGTCGGCGGCAGCGGCTTCGAGCAGATCGAACACGATGACGGCGCCGTCCGGAAACTTGCCGGTGCGGTAGCCCTCCATCGCCTTGTCGTTGGCGTACAAATGATGGATGCCGCCGAACGATCCGTATAACGGATGGCCCTCCTGAATGATCATCGATTTCACGTGCTGCCATCCGCGGTAACCCTCAGGATAGGGAACGCCGGAGTCATTTGCGGCAATCGCACCGCCGATTGCAGTTGCCACGATAGCGGCAGTCGAAAACCATGCGAGCTTCACGGCACATCTCCTCTATGGAATGATCTCATCGGATGTTGTAGAGCGATGCGCTGCGCGCGTGAAGTCTGCACGAAACGGTGCGTTACTTACTTTTTGGTCTAAAACGATGGCAACGTCGGGAAAAAGAATCGCGAACAGATCGCCAGAACGGACGCAGTCGCGCGTACCCGTAGCCCGCATGGTCGAGGACATCATCGGCTGCAAATGGTCGGTGACGGTACTTTCGTTGATTGCATCCGGCGTCAACCGTCCGGGCGCGATGCAGCGTCGAGTCGAGGGACTTACCGCAAAGGTTCTGAATGAGCGTCTGCGCAAGCTCCTGCGCTTCGGGATCATCGAGCGCGAGGTCTACGCCGAAGTGCCCCCGCGTGTCGAGTACCGTTTGACTGCGTTCGGCAAACGCTTCAACGACGTCATCGCGCAGATCGCCAAGCTCGAGATCGACCGCGACAAGATCTAGGCCTTATCTCAAGATGACTGTGCGCCCGCAGGTAAGCTCTGCGACCGGCGCAGTGCGTCTTTGCTGTGTTCGGATAGTTCCAGACTCGCGAATTTCTGGGCAAATCGCCCAGAAATTCATCCGCGCCGCTCTCTCGTCCTACTGTAGAGTGTCGTGTGCCCGCCAAGGAGAAGGTCATGGACAGCTTGGACAGTTTTCTCGCCCACTATCGCGACGAGTTGCTCGAGCGCTTGAATGGCGTCGAATCGGGTAAGCGTCCCGCGAGCACGTTCTCGGATGCGCTGCAATTCGTGGAGGAAGTGATAGATGCCTGGGAGAGGCTGCCGCGCAAGGAACGCAGGTCGCGCGTGCGGCCGTGGGAACGCACATTCTGGTATGCGCTCTACCAGATGGAGGAGCTGTCCGAGTTTCCTCGCACGTCGGATGAAAAGCTCCATCCCTTCGAAGGCATGCTGCTCAAGGAGCTTGCCCTGGCGCGACAGTTGCTCGAGGCGCGGGCGGATCTGCCGCGCGGTAAGTTTGCGTCGCGACCGGACGGACGCTAGAACGTATCTCAAAACTACTGCGTGCCCGCAGCTACGCGACGGGCAAGCGCAAGGCAAACCCGCGCCGCTTCATTTCGCCGGCAGGATGTTGCTCCAGGTCTCCGTGAGCACATCGTTGCCGTGCTGCAGGAACGCACGCAATTCCGTCGGTTGACGTGGATTCAGTTGTTTCACGCGCAATGCCATTCGCCAGGCGCCCGTCGCTTCGACGCGATAGGCATTGCTCTCGAGGATCTGCCCGTTTGCCGGCGATGAGACGACCGCCTTCACTTCGGCATCCGGCGGCAATTTCGCGAGCGACGGCCCGGTAAAGTCGACGATGAATTGATGCTCATCCTCCCCGAGCTCGGCGAATCCGCGTCCGACGCGCGTCTGCACGACCCATCCGCCCGGCGGACGTTGCATGTCGTTGCCCTGCCAATGCAGGCGATAGGTGAATTCGATTGTATCCCCCGCGCCGAGCCTTCTCTCGGGCACCCAATAAGCAACGATGTTGTCGTTCGTCTCGTCCGGCGTGCTGAGCTGTACGAGCTCCACGCGACCCGGTCCCCACGAGCCGATCGGCTCGACCCAGGCACTCGGCCTCATTTCGTAACTCGCTTCCGGGTCCTCGTAGCTGTGGAAGTTACGGTCCCGTTGCATCAGCCCGAAACCGCGCAGCTCGTTCATCGAGAATGAAGTAGCGAGCGTATGACGCGGGTTGATGAGCGGCCTCCAAATCCATTCGCCGCTGCCCGTCGCCACCATCAAGCCATCGGAATCGTGCACTTCGGGACGGAAATCGACGCGATGCGGCTGGTTCTCCCCGAAGAAATACATGCTCGTGAGCGGCGCGATTCCGACTGTCGCGACGTTGTCGCGAAAGAACAGCCGCGCACGCACGTCCATCATCGTCGTCGTACCGGGCCGGATCACGAACTCATACGCACCCGTCACTCGCCGCGATTCCAGCAAGGCATACACGGTGAGCGACGTCGCATCGCGCGCCGGCTTGACGATCCAGAACTCGCTGAAGCGCGGAAACTCCTCGCCCTGCCCGCCCACGGTATCGATCGCAAGGCCGCGTGCGGACAGGCCATAGCGCTGTCCCGCACCGAGCGCGCGGAAATAGCTCGCGCCGAGAAAGACGACGAGCTCGTCCTTGTATCGGTCCGTGTTCAGCGGGTAATGCGCACGGAATCCTGCGAAGCCGATGTCGCCCCATTTCTGGGGCGAGAGCTTGTTCTTGCCATAGTCGAAGTCGGCGCTGCGGTAGCGGATGTGCCGCACGCCTTGCGGCGTCACCTCATTGATCAAGACCGGCTCGGTCTGAAACTTGCCCAAGTGAAAGAACATCAGTTCGAACGGCAAGCTCTCATCCCGCCACAACGCACGATCCGGACGAAAACGGATATCGCGATATTGATCGTACGTGAGCGCAGCCAGCTCCGCCGGCGGTTTGCGCGCGAGGGGGCGATACGGCTGCCGTGCCTGTGCCTGCGCACGGCTGACGACGTCGTCGAATCCGAACGCATACGCAGATGCGGCAGGCATCGCTGCGAGAACCGCAACCAACCAAGTCGAGAACGCTATCGAGAACAAACGTCGAATGCGCAAGCGTGTCTGCAGAAGTTCGAGGCACATAATGTCGAAGCTACCGCGGCGATGCCGACTTGCTCAAGTAGTCGATGATCGCCGCTCGCTGCCGAGCATCCACGATCCCGGCGAAGGCCATATTCGTACCGGGAACGACGCCCTGCGGATCCTGCAGGAAACGGTCGAGCCGCTCGCGGGTCCATGCGCCACGTTGGGCCCGCATCGCAGGCGAGTAGTCGTCGAAGCCGCTCGCCGAGCCCATCGAGCGCCCGAGCACCG
>DATCLP010000595.1:0-3769 GCA_036563855.1 Steroidobacteraceae bacterium
TCGTCGGTCGGCGATACAGCCAGCAACGGGCCGCGAAATGCCGCAAGGCGTGCGATGATCTCCGGCCGCTGCTCCTTCGGAAAGCTCTCCTCAATTCGCGCGCCGCGGAATGCCCATTCGAATGCAACGCCCGCAGGAAGATCCTCGAGCCAACCGAGCCGGCGTCCCGGAAAGTATCCGCACACTGCTGTGAGCGCCGGCATGACGAAGTGCCACTTCAGGATGTTCTTGAAGCGGCTGTCCGGCGCGTAGTCGCGGTAATAGGCAAACTGACCGCCGACGCTGAGGAATGCCGAGCATCGATCGAATCCTGGCGCGAGCCCGGGCAGGAAACCGCCGATGCTGTGACCGACGACCATCGTCGGTCGACCTTCGGCAAGACGTTCGGCAGCTTCGAACACTGCGGCGAAATCTTTCGTTCCCCAATCGCCCCAGCGGAAATTGCAGCGCCTGAGATCTTGCGAGCGCGATTCGCCGATTCCGCGATAGTCGTATGTGATGACTTCGAAGCCATGCTCGGCGAGGAAGCTGGCATAGCGGTGGTAATAGCGAGCGCGTACTCCGGTTGCTGGATTCACGATGACGACAGCCGATGCGGCAGGCCGCGCCCACAGATGCCCGCTGAGCGTGACGCCGTCGGCACAGCGAAACGTCATGCTTCTCGGCTGGATTGCGGAGGCTGTCTCGCCAACAGCGGACTCGTGCGCGCCTGCACGCTGCTGACACTGCACCATCGCTACCTCGGAGCATTCGTATTACAAGCATCATTATTGTATCAATTGTTCATTATCGGTCCACAATGTTCACTGGAGTCCCGCAAAGTCACAGGCGGTGACTCGTCGATCTCAGCCGCGACGAACGGGAATGGCCGCGCCTCGGCGTGCGCGGCACGGTGTGCTGACGGGAGCTTTGGAATCGAAGGAATTCAGCCGCGCTACTGCGGCTGCTTTCACCCGCCGGTCAAACGATCACTTCTTCGGGCTCGTTGAGCAAGGAGGCGATCGTGCGCAAGGCTTTTTCCAACTCGTCGCGAGTCAGCGTGGCCATGATCGAGAGCCTGACACCGCCGCCGAAGTCGCCGCCGACGAACGATGCGTCGGGCGGCGTCAGCCGAACGCCCCGCTCTGCCGCTAGCCTTGCGAGCTTTTCTGCGCGCGCCGGGTTCATCGGCAGCCACAAGTGCGGCGCGCCTTCCGGCATTGGCACTGAACCCAACCCGAGTACGCGCTTCGCCAATTGAATGCGTGCCTTTGCTTCTGAACGAAGGATCGCGGCCACCGTCGAATCGGCGCCGAGCTCCAGCAATGCGCACGCCATCTCCACGCCGTAGGGCGCGGGTCCCCAGACTTCCGCACGCAAAGCGCTGGCAATCTCAGCGCGACGGCTTCGCGGCGGCGCAATCACCCCCACTCGGATGAGCGGAGTCAGACATTTCGAGATGCCGTTGAGATAGTACGTGCGCTCGGGCGCAAGCTCTTTGAACGTGGGCCCGTTCTTTGCGGAATAGATGGAATAAATGTCGTCTTCGACGATCCACGCATCGTGTTTCTCGATGACGGCGAGCAGCTCGCGTCGGCGTTCTCTGCCGATCTCGAAACCGAGCGGGTTGTGACTGACGGGCGTGAGATAGACGATCTTTGCTCCGCTCTCCCGCAGCGCGCGATCGAGATCGCGCGCGAGCATGCCGTCGTCGTCGTGCCGCACTGGAACCATTTGCATGCCCAGCGCACGTGCGGCGGCGATCGCACCTGGATACGTGGAGCTCTCTGTAACGATCACACGCGAAGCTGCGCGCAGGTCCTGAAACGCAAGGTGGACTCCGTGCTGCACGCCCACGCTCAAGATCAGATCGTCTTCGGACACCTCGAGCCGTGTGCGCGCCAACCAATCAGCGAACACGCGGCGCTGTTGCGTCGTACCGCGCTGGCTCGCATAGCCGCCGTGCGGCAGCGAAAGCGAATTGCGCATGGCGCGCTCGGCGGCGGCCCGAAATGTCTCTTCGGGGATCACATGCGGCGGACCGTTGATCGCCAAGTCGACGACGCCGTCCCTGGACGAAGCAGAGGCAATGCGGGTGTCGTTGACGAACGTGCCGCGGCCGACTTCTCCGCGCAGGATGCCGCGATGACCGAGCAGATCCAGCGCCTTCGTTACCGTACCGATGGAAACGCCCGCTTGCCGCGCGATTTCTCGATGCGTCGGCAAACGATCGCCCGGCTGGAATCGCTCCTCCCGGATCCATTGCTCGACGGCGCTCGCCAGTCGCTCGTGAAGCGCGCCCGGCGTGTCAGCCAGTCGGATTTTCGCTCTTGAAGCTCTGGCCACGGTCGCTCGCAATACAATTTTCGAAATTGTATCACGCGCGAATAGCGTGCGGACCGGCCCACCGAATGAGGGACTCGGACCCGATCTGCGAGTGCGGCCATTACGCGTGCCATCGTGCCGCGACGGATCGATCGAGCGCCGCTCTCACGGCGACCATATCCTGCGCCCCCAGACTCAATTCCTTCGCCGATGCGTAGAGCCCGCGACACGTTCGCAATAGGGGCGATACAGCACCGGCGGCGACGGTCGCTTCGCCGATCAGGTCGATGTTGTTGAGCACATCCGCAATCGCCGCTTGGGGCAGCCAATCTTTTGCGGCCAGCTTCTGCGCTTTCACCTGCGAAACGTTGCTGGCCATCGGGCTTGCCGCGAGGACGTCGCGAAAGGCGTTGAGGTCGATGCCGGCACGCTCGGCGAAATGAAACGCTTCCACGAGCCCAGTGACCATCACGATCATGTACAGATTGACGGCCAGCTTCATCTTCAATGCGCCCGGTATGGGACCGCAGTCGAACATGTCCTTGCACGTATGGCGCAACAAGCTGCGTGCGCGTGCTACATCCTCAGCCTCACCTGCCAACATGGCGACGAGACGCCGCTCTTGGGCTTGTTGTCGAGAACCGGAAACGGGCGCTTCCACGAAGCGTCCCCCGGCGGATTTTATTTCCGAGGCAAGCGCAATCGAATACTCCGGGCGCACCGTGGCCGTATTGATGATCAACTTACCGGACACCCGATTGCGGAATCGCTCGTCGCCTCGTCCGAGCACGGCATCGATCGCCGCCGAGCTGGAAAGCATCAGGAAGATCGATTCGCAGCTCGCGAAAATGTCCTCGACGTCACTGACCGGCTCTGCGCCTGCGGCGATCACAGGCGCAAGTTTCTCGGGCGTCCGATTCCACACCTTCAGATGCACCTGGGCACGCGCAAGGTTGACGGACATCGGCTGTCCCATGAGACCGATGCCGATGAAGCCAGTCGCTGTCATGACCAAAGCGTAAACCTTGCGGGGGACGCAGGCGTCGCGGGCGGCGTGGGTTGCGGCCAGCGACGAAACACCGCAAGCCCTTCGGCTTCTTCACGGAACGTGAACAATCTCGGTAGCGTGCAGCGAGCCAAGACGTCCGGAATACGATGCTGCATGAAGATGCAAACCACCGCGAGCGTAATCCCTGCTTGTGTCAGACGGTCTCGCGACAGCCAAAGACTTGCCGCTTCGATCTGGTTCTCCAGCAGCTCGCACGCTGCCGTGACCTGCGCTGCAACCCGATCCTGCCAATCTTTAAATTGCTTCTCGGCCGGTCGGAGCTCTCGTTCGTAAACGAGCTGAACGGCTTTGTCGCAAGCGGTTTGCGCCAGCCCGAGGAGAGCCGTGCCACGACGCCGCGCGAAGTCATCGCGCGGCCAGAGACTGCGCTCACCCGTCGTGCGCTCGAAGTACTCG
>DATCLP010000596.1:0-5754 GCA_036563855.1 Steroidobacteraceae bacterium
ATCCGACGGTCGCCGAGAGCGGGGTGAGCTCGCTCGAGGATGTGAAGCGCGTCGTCGATGTCGGTTATCGAGTCGCATTGGTCGGCACGACGCTGATGAGCTCTGCGCAACCGAAAGAGCTGCTCGGCGAAATGCTCGCGACGGGACGTGAGCGCGCAATGGCGGTGCGCACGCGCAAGCTCCGAATGGTCACAGGCGACGCGCCCGATGAATAGCCGCGTGTGGATCAAGATCTGCGGGCTCACGAACGAAGCGGCCGTCGAAGCGGCCGTTCGGGCGCAAGTCGATGCGATCGGCTTCGTGTTTGCGCCGTCGAAGCGACGCGTCACCGCGCAGCGCGCCGCGGAGCTGGCGCGCGACGTGCCGCGTGCCATTGCGCGCGTCGCGGTATTCCTGCATCCGCAGCAGCGCGAGATCGACGAAGTGTGCGACGTGCTCGCGCCGGATTACGTGCAGACGGATCTGGAAGATCTGGCGCAGCTCCGGATTCCGGACACTGTACGCGTGAACGCAGTCGTGCGTGCAGGGCGCGTGCCGGCGTCGCTCCCGCGCCGCATCGTGTTCGAAGGACCGGTGAGCGGTACCGGTGAAACGACGGATTGGACGGAGGCCGCACAGCTTGCGCGACGAACGCAATTGATCCTGGCCGGCGGGCTCAACCCGGACAACGTTGCGGCAGCCATCCGCTTCGTGAATCCGTACGGCGTCGACGTGAGCAGCGGCGTCGAAGCGGAGCCAGGCATCAAGGATCCTGCGTTGATCCTGCGATTCGTCTCGGCAGCACGCGAAGCGCAAGATGTGCTCGTCGTTTGATCACGCGCCGGCACGACTGCGCGCGTAGCGGAGATTGAAATGAGAACCGAATTAACCCACAGCGACAAGAAAACGCTGTTCGAGAACGTGCTGAAGGATGCCTATCCCGATGCACGCGGCCGCTTCGGGCCGTACGGCGGACGCTACGTGCCGGAAACCTTGGTGCCGGCGCTCGATCGCTTGCAGGCCGGCGTCGATCGGTATTTGCACGATCCGGATTTTCTCGCGGAGTTTCATGCGGAGCTCAAGACCTGGGTTGGACGACCGACGCCGCTGACGCATGCACGCGGCCTGTCGAGACTGTGGAATGCGGAAGTGTGGTTGAAGCGCGAGGATCTTGCGCACACCGGTGCGCACAAGATCAACAACTCCGTCGGGCAGGTGCTGCTCGCGAAGAAGCTCGGTGCGAAACGTGTCATCGCCGAAACCGGTGCAGGTCAACACGGCGTGGCGACTGCCGCAGCATGCGCGCGCTTGGGCATGCCGTGCACCGTGTACATGGGCGCCATCGACATGGAGCGGCAGGCGCCGAACGTCGGCCGCATGAAATTGCTCGGTGCGACCGTCGTGCCCGTGACGAGTGGAGACAAAACGCTGCGCGCGGCAGTCGACGAGGCGTTGCGCGATTGGGTTACGGACCCGAACGGCACTTATTACTGTCTCGGCTCGGCGATCGGTCCGCATCCTTATCCATACATCGTCCGCGAGCTGCAATCGGTGATCGGTCGCGAAGCGCGCGAGCAGATCCTGGCGGCGACCGGCACGTTGCCGGATCTTGCCGTCGCGTGCGTCGGCGGCGGGTCGAATGCCATCGGTCTCTTTCATCCATTCGTGAAAGACGAACAGGTGCGCATGCTCGGCATCGAAGCGGGCGGCATCGGCAGCGGGTTGGGCCAGAATGCAGCGTCGCTTGCGTACGGAACGCCCGGCGTGCTGCAAGGAACGTACTCGCTGTTGCTCCAAGATGAGCACGGTCAGATTCAAGAGACGCATTCGGTGTCTGCGGGCCTCGACTATCCCGGTGTCGGACCGGAGCACGCACTGCTGCAGATGATCGAGCGCGTGAAGTACGAAGCGGTGACGGACGATGAAGCGCTCGCCGCGCTTGCCGAATGTTGCGCAGCCGAAGGCATCCTGCCGGCGATCGAGTCAGCGCACGCGCTCGCGGGGGCAAAACGTTACGCGCAAGCCAATCCGGGACGGCGCATCCTGATCGGACTATCGGGACGCGGCGACAAAGACATGCCGACACTCCAACGCACGATTCTCAAGGGGCAGATCTGATGGCGCCGCGCGATTCCATTTCCAAAGCGATCCGCACGGCGAAGGAAAAAAACGGCGCTGCGCTCATCGCCTACATCACTGCAGGCTTTCCGACGAAGGAAGCATTTCGAGATCTACTAGCGAGCGTCGGCAGGGAAGCCGATGTCATCGAAGTCGGCGTGCCGTTCACGGATCCGATGGCCGATGGCGCGACGATTCAACGCTCGAGTCGGGTTGCGCTCGAACAGGGCACATCGCTTCCTTGGATTCTCGAGGAACTTGCGGCAATGCCGCGGCAATCGCTGCCGCCGCTGCTCCTGATGAGCTACCTCAATCCGCTGCTCGCGTTCGGATTCGATCGGCTGCCGAAAGCCGCTGCCGAGGCCGGCGTCTCAGGGTTCATCGTTCCGGATCTACCATTCGAAGAATGCGACGATATGCGCCGAGCGCTCGATGCGCATGGACTTGCGCTCGTGCAGTTCGTGACGCCGGTGACGCCGGAGCCTCGAATGAGGATGCTATGCGAGGGTACGAGCGGTTTCGTTTATGCGGTCACGATGACGGGCACGACCGGTAAGAATGTCGCCGTACCGCAGGAAGTGCTCGATTACTTCGCGCGCGTGAAAGCGGTTTCGCCGCACCCTGTGTGCGCGGGCTTCGGAATCCGTACTTGCGAGCAAGTCTCATTGCTCGCCCCGTACGTCGATGGCGCGATCGTCGGCTCCGCGCTCGTCGAAGTGATCGAGCGGGGCGAGGATCCGGCGGCGTTCTTGCGCGCGCTCAAGCCCTGAAACGTTTCGCAACGAATCTTCACGAACGCGTTTGTAAAAAGTTCAAAGTCGCGCACCAAACGCGCCAGGAACAATCGCGCCTTTCGACTCTTAACCACGGGGTCGTGACTCGAGCACCAAGCTCGACAGCGTGGGGCGGAGCGAAGGCGAGCGATGGCGAAAAGTACTTCCGGCGGATGGTTCAGGAGATTGTTTCGGACCAAATCTGAGCCACCGCAGCGCGCTCGAACCGCGAATCCTTGGCATGCTGTCTCCATCATTCCAGGCGAGAATGCATGCGCGGCCGCGTACCGCTTCACCGGACAGCGCTTCCTATCGAGTCAAGCGCCGAAATTGCCATTGCCGACCTGTGATGTCGCGTATTGCACCTGTCGATTCAAGCATCACAACGATCGACGTGCGGGGCCGCGTCGCCGCAGCGACATCGGCTTGATGCCGGCCCACTATTCGGGCGAAGAGCGGCGTCGCAACCGAGGCCGCCGCGCCACCGATCAGTAGACATAACGAACTTCCAGGACGAGGCGTGCGCGCCTCTTTCCCCGTTCTACCGATTGCGACCGTCACCGACGATGTGATACGCGTGCGACTTCGAAAACAACAACGGCGACACGGGAATGGAAGGGCGGTCGGTCCGCAGGCTCGTCGCGAGCCTGCGAATAGGGATTTGCTGCTCGGTGGCGGCGGCAGTGTTGGTCCTTGCGCCCCGTGCCTTCGCGGCGCCGCCGTCGTTTACGGGCGAGGAAATTCGCGCTCAAGGTCCATCGACGCTCGTCAACTTACGCGGTCAGGGCGTCATCGCCGGAACGGCGCCGATCAACGTGCAGGTCAATGCAGTGCGTGTCGGCGGCGTGCTGTCACCGCTCATCAATGTCTTGCGAGCGATTCTGCAGCCCGGCGTCGACACGACGGTGTGCGTCGAGGTCACGAATCTGCTCGGGCTCGACCTGACGTTCCTCGGCGTCGAGATCGATGTCACGGCGTTCAACGCCGAAGCTCCGAACGGCGTCTCGGGACGGATCAGAGTACGCAGCGGAATCGGCGGCGAAGATGTCTCTCCGCTCGCCTGCGCTGATGCGGTCACCCTTCCGCCGACTGCGAACGCCGGCCCCGATCAACAGCTTCCCGATACGGACCGATTACCCGGCGAGCTCGTGACGCTGAACGGGACGGCATCGAGCGATCCGGACGGCGACATCGTGAGCTATGTGTGGACGAATGCCGCGGGTCAAACCATCGCTACGGGTGCGACGGCGCTCGTGCGTCTTCCGGACGGCTTGCACACCATCACACTGACCGTCACGGATGCTACGGGCGCGGCGGCGAGCGATACAGTGAACATCAGTGTCACCGCACCCGCAGCCAATCAGTTGCCGATTGCGAATGCGGGCGGCGATCGAGTCGTTCCGGACACGGACGGTCGCGAGGGCGAGGACGTCAGTTTGGACGGCACGGCTTCCCGCGATCCGGACGGCACGATCGTGAGCTACGAGTGGCTCGTCGGCACGAACACGCTGCTTGCGACCGGTGCGACGGCGACCGTTCGACTTCCTGACGGACCGCATCAGCTGACGTTGCGCGTCACCGACGATGTCGGAGGCATTGGACTCGCAACCGTCACGATCACCGTGGGCGCCGCCGATGTTGCAGTCATGCCGATCGCGAATGCGGGCGGCGATCGCACAGTGCCGGACACCAACGGCGTCGCGGGCGAAACCGTCGTGCTCGACGGAAGCGCGTCGAACGACCTCGACGGCGAAATCGTGTCCTACGAATGGTTCATCGGCTCGCAGCTCATCGCCGAAGGCGTCTCGCCGACCGTCGTGTTGGGCGATGGCGAGAACTTCGTCACGCTCGTCGTCACGGACGATCAAGGCAACACCGGTTCCGATGCTGTGCTCATCAACGTCTTGCCGCCGGCGCAAACGCTGCCGATCGCAGATGCGGGTCCAGATCTCTCGATTGACGACACGGACGGCGAGAGCGGCGAGCTGGTTAGGCTCGACGGATCGGCATCGACGGATCCGGACGGCACGATCGTCACGTATCGCTGGATGCTCAACGGCCTGCAAATCGCGTCGGGCAGCACGCCGACCGTGCGTTTGCCGGATGGCGACAACGTGCTCACGCTCGTCGTCATCGACGATGCCGGAAACAGCGCCTCCGACACGGTCCTGATCTCGGTCGCTCGTCCGCCGTTCTTGGCGATCCTGTCCGCGTTGCCTGGTTTGTCGGAGAACCAGCGCTCGGTTGCTGTGGCGCTCGACACGATGTGTCCTCGCCTGGCATCTCACACGGAACCGTTGAGCGGCGATCGGCTCGACCTCTTGAGGCATTGCAATGCGATCACGTTCGGCAGCACCGCGGACGAACAGCGCCGCGCCCTCGAGCAAATCGCACCCGAGGAGCTCAACGTCGCACGCACGCACTCGCTCGATTTCTCGCGCACGCAGCTCATGAATGTGTCCGACCGGCTCGTGGCGCTGCGCAAGGGCGCGAAGGGCTTGAGTTTGATCGGTCTGAGTATCTCGACTCAGGACGGCTACATTCCGGTAGACCAGGTCGCGAGCAGTTTGCATCAGCTGTTGGGCGGCGGGGCCAGCGCCGACGATGCGCGCGAAAGTCTGTTCGACGACCGGCTCGGTCTCTGGCTGCGCGGCAATTACAGTCTCGGCTCGAAGGACGAATCGAGCGCGGATCGCGGATTCGAAGCCGATCAATGGGGTCTCGTGAGCGGCATCGATTATCGAGTGACGTCTTCGAGCGTCATCGGCTTGTCGGTCGGCTACGGCCGTTCGCAGGTCGATTTCAAGCCGGCCGGCACCGGCGAGCTTGCGACATCGGCGCTCAGCGCCGCGCTGTACGCGACCATGTATTCGAAGTCCGGGTT
>DATCLP010000597.1:0-2183 GCA_036563855.1 Steroidobacteraceae bacterium
TCGTCTGGGCGTGGGACATGGGACGCCCCGGCATCAACACCGAACCGGCCGAAGGCGAGGAGTACACGCGCGGCACGCCGAACGTGTGGAGCATGATGAGCTACGACGATGAGCTCGGGCTCATCTATGCACCGACCGGCAACAGCACGCCGGATTTCTTCGGCGCTCATCGCGACGAGGCGTCCGAGAAATATGCGAGCTCGGTCGTCGCGCTCGACGTCGACGACGGTTCGGTGCGCTGGTCGTTCCAAACCGTGCACCACGACATCTGGGATTACGACGTTCCGTCGCAACCTACCCTCGTGGACCTACCGCAACCCGACGGCAGCGTCGTACCCGCGCTCATTCAACCGACGAAGCGCGGCGAGCTTTTCATGCTCGACCGACGCACAGGCACGCCGATCGCCGAGGTTGTCGAGAAGCCCGTGCCGCAAGGTCCTGTCGAGCACGAATGGCTCTCGCCGACGCAACCCTTCTCCGTCGGCATGCCGAATTTCGCGCCCGAGCTCACCGAAAAGGACATGTGGGGCATCACGCCGTTCGATCACATGTGGTGCCGTATTCAATTCAAGAAACTGCGCTACGAAGGCCATTTCACGCCGCCGTCCGTCGAAGGCACGCTCGTATTCCCCGGCAATGCGGGCGGGTTCAATTGGGGCGGCGTCGCGGTGAACGACGATGAGAAGCTGCTCGTCGTCGCACCGCTCATCATCGGCAGCCGCTTGTCGCTCATCCCGCGCGCGCAGGTACCGAAAGATGCGCGACGCTACTTGCAGCTCGGGACGCCGTACGCCGCATCGATCGTCCCGTTCATGTCGCCGCTCGCCGTTCCCTGCAACGAACCGCCGTACGGCCGCCTCGCCGTGATCGACCTGCAGACGCGCCAGATCGTCTGGAACAAGCGCTTGGGAACAGCGAACGAGAGCGGACCGCTCGGCATGAAGATTGGTATTCCTTTGCCGATGGGTGTGCCGCTTGCCGCCGGCCCGATCGTGACCAAAGGCGGCGTGATCTTCGTCGGCGGCACGATGGATCGCTATTTCCGCGCGTTCGATCTCAAGACCGGCAAGGAGTTGTGGAGAGACAAACTGCCGGGTCCTTCACAGGCGACGCCGATGACGTATGTCGCGCCGAAATCCAAGCGCCAGATCGTCCTGATCGCCGTGCCTGCCGCGCAACGGTTTGGCATGGATGACGGCAAGGCGGCGCCGCCGCTCGATCCGGAAGGCGGTCATCTCATCGCGTACGCGCTGCCGAGCACTGAGGAGTGACCGAACGACGTCGCGCGGCCTTTAGCGCGCGGCCTTCCTGCGTTTCGCTTGCGGAATGCCTAGGTGCGAATCGTTGCGTTGCTTCGCGAGCAGCACTTGCCGGTGACGCTCCGCGAGCCGACGCTTCTCCTCTTCCGAACGCTGCGCATAGCACTTGGGACAACTCACGCCCGGCACGTAGTGCGGTGACGCCTTGTCGGCCTCGCCGATCGGCATTCGGCACGAGCGGCAAAGCTCGTAGTGGCCCGGGCGCAGACCGTGACCGATCGCGACGCGCTCGTCGAACACGAAACATTCGCCCCGCCAACGGCTTTCGTGCTCTGGAATCGTCTCGAGATATTTGAGAATGCCGCCCTGCAGGTGATAGACCTCCTCGAATCCGAGCATGCGTAAGTAGGCGGTGGACTTCTCGCAGCGTATACCGCCCGTGCAGAACATCGCCACCTTCGGCTTCGCGCGCAGCTCGGGCGCTCGCGCAATCCACTGCGGCAATTCACTGAAGCTGCGGGTATGCGGATTGACCGCCCCGGCGAATGTTCCGAGTGCCACTTCGTAATCGTTGCGCACATCGACGAGCACGACATCGGGGTCGTCGACGAGCGCATTCCAATCTTCCGGCTTGACGTACGTGCCTACCTTGCGTGTGGGGTCGACGCCAGGCACGCCGAGCGTCACGATCTCGCGCTTCAGCCGCACCTTCATCCTCAAGAACGGCATCACGGCGGCGCCCGACTCTTTGTGCTCGAGATCCGCCAATCGCGCATCACGACGCAGAAAGTCCAACACCTCGTGCACGCTTTCGGGCGTCCCGGCAATCGTGCCGTTGATACCCTCTTCCGCGAGCAAAATCGTGCCCTTCACTCCGCACCGCTCACAGATCTCGAGCAACGGCGCGCGCAGCTCCCTGTAGTC
>DATCLP010000598.1:0-2657 GCA_036563855.1 Steroidobacteraceae bacterium
CGCTCGTCGTGGCTATCGGAGTCGGGTTTTCGCCGCCCTCGCGCGTCGGAATGCGGGTTTTTCCGCGACCTCCCACTCGGTTTTGGGGGTTTCCCTCATGGCTCCGCGGTCAACGCGGCCAGTACAAAGCTCCTATCGCCAAGACAGTCAGCCACATGGCCGCCTGGGCCCACCAGCGCCAGCGTAGGTTTTTCAGCAACGCAACGAAGCTCGCACCGGCAATGGCCGTCAAAACGGCGAACTGCGCGCCGCTCCGAAGCAGCGGACCAAACTCCCGGGCAAGCTCCGGATGACGGCCTTTCAAGATTGCGAACACGATCAGCACGGCGGTGAGGCCGAACGTGATGGCCGCTGCCGATCCGAGCACGATGGCGTTAAGTACGGTCAACGGGCGCATCGAACTTCTCCGCTCCATCGCTCGTCGTATCTGGAGCCGTCGCACTTGATCGCGCCGCGTGCGCTCTCTAGCCTTGGAAAAACGGCGGCTTGCCGCTGCGGGCGCCGGGGACACGGTCGAGCGGTTGGATTGAAATTCACGGCGATCGAATTAATGAAGCAGGTAACCTGCTTCCATCACACGAGGGCGTAACACAGTGTATCAGCTGCCCTCCAAAGACTCCGCCGGTCGCCCGCGCCGTTTCGGGCTGCTGTTCAGTCTGCCGGCGCTCATCGTGTTGTGCGGACTCTTGGCTGGCACGGCACAGACTCCAATCGCCAACGCCGTTACCAGCGCGAACAGCCAGGAGCTCGCGCCGACGGAGCGTCACCGACGCGTGAGCAAGCTCGTCAGCAACGTCATCGAGCGCTCTCATTACCGGCAGTCGGCGATCAACGACCCCGTCTCGGCGCTCGTGCTGGACCGATTCCTCGATCAGCTCGACGGCTCGCGCAGTTACTTCCTCGCGAGCGACATCGCCGAGTTCGAGCGCTTCCGGTATCAGCTCGACGATGCTGTCGTGCAGGGTTCGTTGGAGCCCGCATTTTTCATCTACAACCGCTTCCAGCAGCGCAATCGCGAGCGCATCGCCTACGCGCTCGAGCTGCTGAAGACCGAGCCCGATTTCACGGTCGACGAATACTTCGAATTCGATCGGGCCAAAGCACCGTGGGCGAAGACTCAAGAGGAGCTCAACGAGATCTGGCGCAAGCGCGTGAAGAACGATGCGCTCTCGTTGATGCTGACCGAAAAGAAGTGGCCCGAGGTCCGCGACATCCTGCAAAAGCGCTACGAGCGAGTCCTCAAGCGCACCGAGCAGGTCACGGCCGACGACATCTTCGAAGTGTTCATGAACGCGTTCGCCCACGTGTTCGATCCGCACTCGAGCTATTTCTCGCCGCGCAACTCCGAGGAATATCGGATCCAGATGAGCCTGTCCTACGAAGGCATCGGCGCTTCGCTGCAGCTCGTGGACGACTACGTCACCGTGCTCAATGTGTTGCCGGGCGGTCCGGCGGCGCTGAGCGGTAAGCTGAATCCGAACGACCGCATCACGGCAGTGGCCGAAGGCAAGGACGGCAAGATGGTCGATGTCGTCGGTTGGCGGCTCGACGATGTCGTGCAGTTGATTCGCGGCAAGGTGAACACGGTCGTCCGGCTGCAGATCCTGCCGGCTGGAGCATCGCCAGGCTCGCCGGAGAAAGTCATCGAGCTCGTCCGCAACAAGGTGACGCTCGAGGCTCAGGCCGCCCAGAAAGAAGTTCGTAAGATCAAGCGCGGCGACCGCGAGCTCACCGTCGGCATCATCAACGTGCCGAGCTTCTATCAAGATTTCGAGGCGAAGGCGTCCGGAGAGAAGGACTACCGAAGCACGACTCGCGACGTCCGCCGACTCATCGAACAGCTCAAAGCCGAGAAGATGGACGCGCTCGTCATCGACTTGCGCGGCAACGGCGGCGGACATCTAACCGAGGCGACAGGACTGACCGGACTTTTCATTCCGTCGGGCCCGATCGTACAGCTGCGCGAAACCGGCGGACGCGTCGAAGTGCTCGACGACCCTGAACCGGCGGTCGCCTGGGACGGTCCGCTGATCGTACTGGTGGATCGCTTCAGCGCATCGGCGTCGGAGATCTTCGCCGGCGCGATTCAAGACTACGGCCGCGGCATCGTCGTCGGGCAACAAACGTACGGCAAGGGCTCCGTGCAAAACCTGTATCCGCTCGATCGCTATGCGTTGGGCCCGGATCCCGGTTTCGGGCAGCTCACGGTCACGATCGGCAAGTACTATCGCGTGACCGGCGAGAGCACGCAGCATCGCGGCGTGCAGCCGGACATCTCGCTGCCGAGCGCCATCAGCCCGCAAGAAGTCGGCGAGAGCACTCGCGAAAGCGCCCTGCCCTGGGATCGCATCCGGCCGGTCCAGTTCACGAAAGTGGCGCACTGGGTTCAGGCCGTGCCCGAGCTCGCGCGAGCCCACGAGCAACGCATCCAGGACGATCCCGATTTCAAGTTCCTGCTCGCAGAGCTGGAGTCGTTCGAGAAAGTACGCAGTCAGAAGAAGCTGTCGCTGAACCTGCAGACGCGAATTGCCGAGCGCGAGCAGCTCGAGCAGGCACGGCTGGCCCGCGAGAACGAGCGCCGCGCCGCACACGGGCTTCCACCGATCGAGAAGTTGAGCGATTTGAACGGTGCGGAACCGCCCGACGCAGTCCTGGCC
>DATCLP010000599.1:0-4699 GCA_036563855.1 Steroidobacteraceae bacterium
CATTGCAACGTCACCGCCGCAAACCCGGTTCCCTCAACCGAGTTGCACCGCAACTTCCAGCGGCGGGTCGCTCGGGTTGAGCACCCGCTCCCCCGCCGATCCATAAAGGGCAGCGCAAAGCCCGACCGCAGTTTCCTTCGACAGATAACGGATGCAGATCGGACCTGCGAGCACGTTCGCGCCGGCTGTATCGACGACGACGCTGGCCATATTCGTGCGACGATCGAACGGCGATTCGCTTTGGTGCGCGACTTGTATCCGAACGCGTGGTACATACGACACTCGCCGTGTCAGCCAACCGCGCCGAAAGACGAGCGCTTCACGCGTAAGCGCCCAGCGCGTATGTCGCACGTATTGAGTTGCGTGCAGCCAAGAGAGCGGAACGATCGCGAGCCACAGCAACGGCGCGGCCAGTTTCAGCCAGAGCACAGCCGGAACGGCGCAGATCAACGTTGCAATGAACGTCGTCTTGCGAAAGATGCGTGATCGTGCCCCGGGCGCAAGCGGCTGCCAATCCGGCTGCGAGTCGCCGGATAACATCGGCAATGCAACGCGCGTCAGAGCCTCGGACACTTGCGGCGGACAGATCGGCGCTAGCCAGCGCACGCGTGTGCGGGACATATCGCCCTCGTTGCCGTGCGGCAGGCCGCCGCCCGCAAGATCGACCGCGAGCGAAACTCTGCCGAAGAAGCGATGTAGGAACGTTTCGGTTTCGTGAACCGCCTGAATGCGCGGCAGCCGCAAGGTCAACCCAACACGTGTCAGCAACCCGTAGCGGATGAGCAAATCCGTGCCGCGCTGTGCAAGCGTGAATCCGTGAAGCGTTACGAGCGCCCAAGCGACCGACAATGCTCGAACGGCGAGGACGATCGCGATCAACAGAACCAGGGCGACCGCGAAAACCGCAGTACCGAACGCCGCCGTCGACTCCGCGAAGATCCGTTGCCCGACGATCCTGCCCAGATTCTCGAGTAAACCCGTTTGTCCAGCAGCGCCGAAAGCTGCGGCAACGACGATCATGCCCCGATTGTCGACGAGGCCGTAGCGGATCAGCTCGGCGAGAGGTAGCTTCAAGAGCATCTGCTCCGCCTGTTGCGCCGCAACGGACGAGTCCGACGCGGCTTCGGATTGACCGCCGAAGATGCGGTCGCGCAATTCCTGGACCGCATCGAGGCTCAAAACGCGAATCGTCGCTTCGGGCCGACCGCCTCGCGAGCTCTCGAGGCGCACTTCCGCAACGTTCATGAGTCGATGCAACACGCCGCGCTGGGTGTCCACGTTCTCGATGCGGTCGTACTCGATCTGCCGCAAGTTTTGAAACAGCAAACCCTCCTTCACGACCAGGGCATGCGGACCGAAGCCGTAGCGAAATCGACGCTGACGCCAAAGCGCTGCGATGAGGAGCGGGACGAGCAGCGCGAGACCGAAGCTCGCGCTGTGGTTGCGCGCACCGAAAATGATGGCGGCGACGATCGGGACGATGAGCTGCTTGATCGACTGCCACAGCACGAACAGCCAAGAAAGCGGATGGAGCCGCTTGTCCGGCACGAAGTCGACATCAGACGCCACTGTCGCCTCCGCGCGCAAGCAGCGCCTCGCGCAATGCCATCGCCTCTGCATGCTCGAGTCCCGGCAGCTCGATCTTCGTGTATCGGGTCCCCGCCGTGTACAGCTTCAGCGTCGCGACACCGAAACGGCGCTGCAGCGGTCCCTGCGAAACGTCCGAATGTTGCACACGAATTCTTGGCAAGGCCGTGAGCGTGCGCCACAGGATGCCGCGCTCGATCCTGATCCCGTGCTCGTCGATGGCAAACCGGAGCGACCGGTAATAGGCGGGCGGAACGAACCAGGCGCAAGCGAGTGCAGCCACGACCAGCAGGCCGAACGCCCCGAGCACGACCGGGTTGCCGGTCCTGATCGCGAAGAAACCGAGCGGCACGGTAGCGGCAAGCACGAGCAAAACGGCCTGCGAGCGCCACACCGGAACGGTATTCGGGTTCACGTGATCCATCGTGTTCCGACCGTAAGTGCTATGACGGCATTGTAGCTAGCGCCGCCAGCCGCTTTGGACAAGAAAGCGATTCGGCAACTCCAGTACGATCGCCGCGACTTTCGTGCGATGATTTGGCCGACTCGACAAAGGTGACCCGTAGGCACAGCAGCGCCGAGCCCGGGCCGCCACCACAAGGGGAAATTCCACGCTGGAGCGAATCGCGCGAGAAACCTCGCGCACGAGCTGCATTATGTCGTCTACACCGCAACTTTTCGAGCAACCGGAACCGGCGCACGGTGCGGTGCCGTTCGAGAGTTATGCGCAGCTCGTTCGCATGCTGCTACCGCTGACAGACAAAGTCAGCTTCTACGACGAACAGGGACAGGCGCTCTGGATCAGCGACGGATTGGAGGAACCGGAGCTGCGTGCACGGGTCGAGGCGCTGCTCGCACGCTGCGCCAAGCATGGGTCTTGCGCACCGGCCGGCCATGAAGCCTCCGACACCGATCAACCGACCTATGTCTTCCCTGTTCGCTCGCCGGCGGGCGAGCTCGTCGGGGCGCTGGCGATCGTGTTCAGGGCTGCCGCTTCGAATGCGACGTATCGGCGAAATGAAACCGTCGAGCGGCTTCTTTCCCCATTGCTGAACATTCTTGCGCATGCATGGCGTGGCGACGCTGTTCCCCCGCCGCCAGGCAAGGCTGAAATCGAGCGCGATGCGAGCGCTGCACCGGTCGCAAGCACCGCACCGGTTGACGATGACATCGATGTCTCGGCGCCGTTGCCCGCTCTGCTGCGCCGTACGCTTGCCAGCGTTACGCATCGGCTGGAATGCGCCTTCGGCGCATTCGTCGTGACCGAGCGCGCCTTTACGCTGACGCATCGTGCAAGCCCCAATGAATCCGATCTCGCCATCAACGCGGCGATCGACGCGGTCCGCGCACCGATGTTGAAGCTGATGCGATTCCGGGACGAGCCGTTCATCGTCAACGGCATCTCGAGCCAGTCCGCGCCATACAAGTTCCTCGTCATGCCGTTGCGTTCGGAATCGGGCCGGCTTGCTGCTTTGCTGCTGCTGTTTCGCGAGAGACGTGCCCGCGATTTCACGAGCGCGGATGCGAAATCGCTGGAGCCGACGCTTCGTAGAATCTCGCGGAATGCGTTTGCCGAACCGCGTGACAGATCGACACAAGCTGCGCCCGCAGTCGACGAGCGCAGAAACGAAAGCGCGCCGCTCGAGAAGAGCTCGACGCCCCGGACAACCGCCACAGCGTCAGCGGCTCCCGAAGCGAGCGTTGCCGCTCGACCGGTCGCTTCGAAAGTCTCGCTTGCCATCACGCCCGATGCCGTGCTCCCGATGCACCAACGCATCCGTGCTGCGCTGCGCGAGGGAGGTTTCAACTTATACGTGCAAAAGATCGCACCTTTGAAGGTTCGAACTAGCCCGCCGCGGTTCGAAGTGCTCGTGCGGATGCAGGAAGCGAGTGCGCTGCGCCCGCCCGCCTCGTTCTTCGAAGCCGCGGAAGCGAGCGCCTTGTTGCCGGAGCTCGATCGCTGGGTCATCCGCGAGCTACTGACGACGCTGCGCAGACAAGCCTCCGTCGTTCGTACGAACGGATGGGAATTCTCCATCAATCTCTCCGCGCAATCGCTCGCGACGGATCGCTTCGGCGAATTCATCGTCGCGGAAGTATGCAAGAGCTCGATTCCACCGGGGCTGCTCGTGTTCGAGATTGCCGAGTGCGATGCGCTCCAATACGAACGCGAAATCGAAGTCTTGAGCGCACGGCTACGAGACGTCGGCTGCCGTCTCGCGCTCGACAATTGTCGCTCGGGCCTCGCGACGTTCGACCCCTTGCACAAATGGCCGGTGAGCTGCGTGAAGATCGATGGCTCGCTGGTCCGCGGCGCGGCGACGAATCGGCGGACGGAATCTGTGCTGCGCGCGATCGCTCAGCTGGCGAGCACAATGGGCATCGAAACGGTCGCAGAACGCGTCGAGACCGCGGAAGTCTGCGACAAGCTCGTCGACATCGGCGTCGACTACGCCCAAGGCTTTCATTTCGACCAGCCCCGACCGCTGGCACAACTGTTTCATTAGGCTGTAGGCTGTAGATTGTAGGCAGAGCGCGCCGCGTGCGATCTTCCTTGCCCACGCCCCAAGCCCCGAGTGCCTTGTGCCCTTACTGTCGCCTGTAGCCTGTTGCCTGTAGCCTTCCAATGCGCTTCGACCTGACCGACCTCAAGCTCTTCATCAACGTCGTCGAGGCCGGCAGTATCACGGCGGGTGCGGAACGCATGCATCTCGCCGTGGCCGCCGCGAGCACGCGTATCCGCAACATGGAGCTCGAGCTCGGAACGGCGCTGCTCAATCGCGATCGCCAAGGCGTCCAACCGACGCCGGCAGGGCGCACGCTGCTGCATCACGCACGGCTGATACTGCAGCAAGCCGAACGCATGCGCGGCGAGCTGAGCGAATACGCAGACGGGCTCAAGGGTCATATTCGGCTGCTCTCGAACACGAACGCATTGACGGAATTCCTGCCCGAGCCGCTGAGCAATTTCCTCGCTGCGCATCCGAACGTGAACATCGATCTCGAAGAACGTTTGAGCGACGAGATCGTGGCGGCGGTTGCCGACGGCAAAGCGGATATCGGCATCGTTGCCGGCACCGAAGACGTCACCGGCCTCGAAGTATTCCCGTTC
>DATCLP010000600.1:0-5318 GCA_036563855.1 Steroidobacteraceae bacterium
GAGCTGGGTCATGAAGATCACGATCAACTCCTCTCGCGGATCGACCCAGAAATACGTGCTTGCCATACCGCCCCAGGAAATATCGCCTGCGGTGCCCGGCAACAGCGCGCGCGCGGGATCGAGAGTTACGGCAAAGCCCAAGCCGAAGCCGACGCCGGCATAGGTTGCTTCGCTGAAGAGCGAGACCGATATCTGCGTTAGATCCTGGCCGCCGGGCAAATGGTTCGCGCACATGAGCTCGAACGTCTTGGGACCGACGATACGCACGCCATCGAGACTGCCGCCGTTCAGCAGCATGCGCGCAAATCGCAAATAATCGGCAGTCGTGGACACTAGGCCGCCGCCGCCGGAGATGAAGGCAGGCGGACGCAGATAATTGCTCGTTCGAGGGTCGTCGACCAAACGCATCGGGTCGGTCGGCGTAAACCGATAGCACGCGGCCAGGCGATCGGCCTTGTTCGCCGGCACATAGAAATCGGTGTCGTGCATGTCGAGCGGCTCGAAGATTCGTTCCTTGAGGAATCGATCGAAAGGAATCCCGGAAATGCGCCCGACGAGCCAGCCGAGCACGTCCGTGGACACCGAATAGTTCCAAGCATCGCCTGGAGAAAACTCGAGCGGCATTTTCGCCAAGCCGTCGATCATTGCATCGAGCGACACAGGGCCGCCGACTTCCCCGAGCAGGAGCTTCCGATACGCTGCGTCGACATTCGTCCGCTGCTGGAAACCGTAGGTCAGCCCCGAGGTGTGTCGCAGCAGATCGATGATGCGCATCGGTCGCGTCGTGCGGCGCGTGCGGAACGTCTCGAGAAAGCCGGCCTCGTACACGCCCAAGTCGCGCCATTGCGGAATGTAGCGATGCACCGGATCGTCGAGCGCAACGAGTCCTTCCTCGACGAGCATCATGAACGCGATGCTCGTGATGGGTTTGGTCATCGAGTAGATGCGAAAGATCGTGTCCTCCTGCACCGGGCGGCGACGCTCGACGTCCATGTAACCGAGTCGGCCTTCATGAACGATCTTGCCGCGATGCTCGACGAGCGTGACGGCGCAGGGCAAACGGCCGGTGTCCAAATACCGGCTCTGCATGAGCCGGTCGATGCGGGCGAGCCGCTCCTTCGAGATCGAGGTCGAGCGAAAGGTCATGTGGATCGTCGTCGAGTGTCCGCGTGCAGCTGCTTACGGTCGCGCTAGATGCGCGACGTCTTCTTGGTCTCCGGCATGAAGACATACACGAGCAGCGAACAGAACACGCAGGCGGTGATGAACCAATAGAACCAGGATTCGTGGCCGATCGACTTGAACCACAAGCCGATGAGCGGCGCGAATCCGCCGAAAATCGAGACGGCGATGGAATAGGGCAGGCCGACGCCGAGCGCGCGTATCTCGACGGGGAAGAGCTCTGCTTTGACGATCGCACTGATCGAGCTATAGAACGAGGAAATGAAGAGGCCCGTTGTGACGAGCGCAAAGGCCATCCAGAGGTTCTGCGCGCTCTCGAGCGCGGTCATCAGCGGTACCGTCGAGAACAGCGCAAACACGCCGAAGATGATCAGCATCGTTCGGCGCCCGATGCGATCGGACAACGCTCCCATCGCCGGTTGCAGGAACATGAAAATGAACAAGCTCGAGGCGGAAACGAGCGTCGCATCGGCCTTCGATAATCCGACCGTGTTGGCGAGGTACTGCTGCATGTACGTTGTGAAGACGTAGAAGAACAGCGTCCCTCCCATCGTGAGTCCGATGACGGTCAGTACCTCGCGAGGATATTTCACGAGCACCTGCAGTTGTCCGGCACTCGATTGCTTCGCCGGCTTCGCGCTCTCGAATGCATCGGTTTCATCGATATTGCGCCGCAAGTAGAGCGCGACGAGCGCTGCGACCGCGCCGAGCACGAACGGGATGCGCCACCCCCATGCCTGAAGCTGCTCGGGCGTCAGAATCAGGAATTGCAGAACGAGCAGCACGCCGAGCGCGAGGAGCTGTCCCATCACGAGCGTCACGTACAGCACGCCCGAATAGAACCCGCGCGTTTCGGGCGTCGCCATCTCGCTCATGTAGGTGGCGCTCGTGCCGTACTCGCCGCCGACGCTGAAACCTTGGAGCAAGCGCGCAAGCACGAGAATCGTCGGTGCCGCAATGCCGAGTACGTCATAGCCCGGCGCGAGCGCAATGACGAGAGATCCTAGGCACATCAGCGTGACGGACAGTGTCAGTGCCGGTTTGCGGCCGTAACGATCGGCATAGCGTCCGAGTACGTATGCGCCGATGGGACGCATAATGAAGCCGACGCCGAAGCCGGCGGCGGTATTCAACAATTGCGTCGTCTGATTGCCTTGAGGGAAGAAGACCTGCGCGAAGTAGATCGACAGCGCGCTGTACGTATACCAGTCGTACCATTCCACCAAGTTGCCGACCGAACCGCCGAAGATCGACTTTAGTCGTTGGGCAGTCGTGAATCTGGCGGTGGCAATTTCTCGTTCTAATGTCGTCGTGCTCACGCTCGGTCCCTTGTCGAGGGCGCGACGGCAGCCGCGCCGTGGGTGGCGCGGCCGATCTTAGCGCACGAACTTGGATGCGCAGGTCTGGAGCGAGGCGTACAGACGGTTCTTTGCAAAAGGGCCCGATGCGCATCGGGCCCCTTGTTGACAATCGTGCAGAACCATTCCGCTGCGAGCGCGCAGCGGTCGAGCGCATTCGATGCGAGTCGGTCTAGGAGGGCTTGCCTGGGTTGCGCACTTCCTCGGGATCGTGCTCTTTGGCGCGCGCCTTGGCCTTCTCTTCAGCCGAGCGGATCTCTTGGTCTTCGCAGCCGCTGACCTCGCCCGCCTTCTTGATCTCTTCCTGACCTCGCTCGGATTCCACGAAGTTGCGGGTCGCTTCGCGATACTCACGATCGGCCGTACGGTTGCCTTCGCCCTCGTTGCGCGATGTCGGATTGGCCATGATGCTCTCCTCGGCTGAATTTGCGAACGAGAGAGCAACGCCCCGACCCCCAACGTGTTCCAACTATTGCCCGTCCGTCGGGAAAACATGGCATTCTTCCGCCTTCCATCCGTACCGAGAGTGTGACGGTGTTCTGGGCATTCATCGCAGTCATTGCGCTGACGCTTCTCGCGATCACGCTGAGCAATCGCGGCATCGTGCGCGCGATCGGCGGTGTGCTCCTCGCAGGGCTGCTGGTCGTCGGCCTCGTCTTGCGTCTCGGCGGACGCGTCGAGAGCCAAGACGGCGTGCGCGGCAAACCGACATCGCCCGCTGCAGCGATCGCTGCGATTCCGCTCGATGCGATTGCAGTCGAGGATTTGAAGCTCACGGGCGGCGGCGCGCCGTTCGAGCTGCAAGGGCGGATCGAAAACGCGAGCAAGGACACGCGCGTCCGATCCATCACGTTGCAGATCGTCCGGCGCGATTGCTACGAAGGGGCGCTGGACCCGAGCGGCTGCGCCGTCGTGTGGCAGGATCAACATTGGATCGCAGTGGACGTGCCGCCCGAATCCGAGCGACGCTTTGCAACTTCGTTCTATGCACGCACGCCGGTTTCGCGCGTCCACGGCACTTTGAAAGACGAATTCAAGCTGGTTGCTGCGACGGGGGAACCGGCGACGCCGTGAGGCGGAAGCTCCAGGGCGGACGAGCATGCAGACCGCGTTACCCTACGTCATTGCCGGTTGGTCGGGATTTTTCGTGATGAGCGTAGAGTTGCTGGGCGGTCGGCTGCTCGCACCGACCTTCGGCAGCAGCATTTACGTTTGGGGTGCGATCATCGCCGTGTTCATGCTCGCGCTCGCACTCGGCTATCTGGCCGGAGGACGCTGGTCGCTACGAGCTCCGTCCGTGCGCAGGCTTGGGCTTTTGCTCTTTGCGGCCGCAGTTAGTGTCCTGCCGACGGTATGGTTCGGTCCGACGCTGCTGGATGCGGTGGCGGCTCGCCTGCCGGATCCGCGGTTCGGCTCTCTGCTCGGATCGACACTGCTGTTTTTCGTGCCGACCTTCTTTTCCGGTATGGTCTCTCCCTATGCGGTGCGGTTGTTGGTACAAGAGCGCACCACTTCCGGGCGGCACGCGGGACAGCTCTATTTCGTATCGACGTTCGGAAGTGCTGCGGGAACTTTGCTCACGTCGTTCTATCTCGTGCTGTATTTCGAAGTGAATCACATCTTCGGCGGATTGATGGGCGTGTCCATGGTGATCGGAGTGATCGCGTGGTTCGGGAGAGGTCAGCAGTGAGTGTCCGTCATCTCCTTGCGTGCAGTGCTCTTGCGCTTGCGATGCTCATGCCCGCGCTCGCCGATGCACAGCGACTGATTCATTCCGAGCGCTCGTTGTATCGCGAGGTGCTCGTCTACGAAGACGGCCCGATTCGTTGCATGTGTTTCACGCGCAACTGTCGCATCGGACGGCAGACGTGCATGAATACCGAGGCGCCGAACCGGTTCGTCATGAACTACACGCGCATGATGATGACCGCGCTGTTCCTCAACCCGCAGCCAAGGTCGATTCTCATCATCGGACTGGGCGGCGGTACGTTGCCGCAGGCGCTGCATCGAGTCCTACCGGAAGCTCGCATCGAGGTCGTGGAGATCGACCCGGCGGTCGTGCGGGTGGCGAAGCGATTCTTCGGTTTCAGTACGAACGATCGCGTCCATGTCGAAGAGCTCGACGGCCGAGTGTTCGTGAAACGGGCGCAACGCGAAGGACGTCAATACGACCTCATCATGCTCGATGCGTTCGATCACGAGTACATACCGGAGCACTTGCTGACGCGGGAGTTTCTCCAAGAGGTCGCCGCGCTACTCGGTTCGCAAGGCGTGTTGGCCGCGAATACATTCTCATCGAGTCGGCTCTACGATCACGAGTCCGTGACCTACGCGGCGGTCTTCGGCACGTTTTACAACTTGAAGCAGGACAATCGCGTCATCCTTGCGACGAAGGGAGCCTTGCCGGAAAGAGATCAAATCGCGCGCAACGCCGAACAGCTCCGAAAGGCCTTCGCAGTCTTCGACATTGGCGTCGAAAAGCATCTTCGCATGTTCTCGACGACGCCGGATTGGGATCGGCGTGCTCGCGTGTTGACCGATCAGTACTCGCCGGCGAACTTGCTCAATCTAAGGGAGTAGTCCGACGCTCGCTTGCGGATCGAGCAAGCGCCGCGCCGAGCAGCAGGCCGACACCGGCGGCCACCGCAATAGCGCCCCAGGAATGCTCGCGTACGTAGGAATCGGTTTCGCGCGCGAGCTTTTGCATTTGCAAGTTGCGCTCGTACAGATGGTCGTATGCGCGCCGCAGCGTCTCCTGAGTACGATTGCGGATTTCGT
>DATCLP010000601.1:0-4849 GCA_036563855.1 Steroidobacteraceae bacterium
GCTGAAAGTGGCCGACGCACGGATCGCTTACGGCGGCAAAGGCGCGCTCGCAGATGCGAACCGCCCGGGCTTGCTGTCGAGGTTCTTCAACTTGGGGTTGGTGTTCTGAACAGGCTGAAGGCTGGAGGCTGAAGGCTGAAGGGCGAGATCGGAAGGTGGAAGCCCCGAGCACGAGCGAGTGACAACGACCAACTGAGCGATTCGAAAATGAATTCTTGCGGCAAGTTTCTGATGTGGCTGAGTGCGTGGGCCAGGTCGTTGCGGCCTTCAGCCTTCAGTCTTCAGTCTTCAGTCTTGCGCACCGCGGTCATCGCATTCGCGATGACAGGGCTGTGCGTACCCGCGCACGCTGAGCGCATCAAGGATCTGGCATCCGTCGCTGGAGTTCGCGGCAACCAGCTCATCGGTTACGGCTTGGTCGTCGGCTTGGATGGTACGGGCGATCAGACGTCGCAGGCGCCGTTCACGATTCAGAGCATCCGCAACATGCTCGCGAAGTTCGGCGTGACGATTCCTGACAACGTCAATCCGCAACTGAAAAACGTCGCTGCCGTCACGGTGCGCGCGGAATTGCCGCCGTTCGCGAAGCCGGGCCAGACGATCGATGTCACCGTCGACTCCATCGGTAATGCGAGCAGCTTGCGCGGCGGAAGCCTTCTCATGACGCCGCTGCGCGGTATCGATGGCGAGGTGTACGCGATCGCGCAAGGAAGTCTGGTGGTCAGCGGCTTCGGTGTGTCTGGCAGAGACGGCTCGCGTATTGCGGTCAACGTACCGAGCTCCGGACGCGTGCCGAACGGCGCGACGGTCGAGCGCGCGGTCCCGACGAACTTCACGAGCGAGCCGTACATCATGCTGAATCTGCACACGCCGGATTTCACGACGGCGTCGCGCGTGACCGACGGCATCAACAAGCTCCTCGGTCCGGACACCGCACGTGCGGTCGATGCAGTCTCCGTGCGCGTGCAGGCGCCGATCGATCCGAGCCAACGCATCGCCTACATGGCAATGCTCGAAGAGATCGAGATCGAGCCCGGCGATGCGCCGGCGCGCGTGATCGTCAATTCGCGCACCGGCACTGTCGTCATCGGCAATGCCGTTCGCGTGAAACCCGCGGCGGTGGCACATGGTTCGTTGTCGGTCACGATCACGGAGCGTGCCGATGTGAGTCAGCCGGCGCCGTTCTCGCAAGGCGAGACGGTCGTCACCCCGCGCAGCAGCATCGATGTCGAGCAGCCGCAAGCGCGCATGTTCGTGTTCGATGCCGGCGTGAGCCTCGACGAGATCGTGCGAGCGGTCAACCAAGTCGGCGCCGCGCCCGGCGATCTCGTTGCGATCTTGGAGGCATTGAAGGAAGCGGGGGCGTTGAGGGCGGAGCTGATCGTGATCTGACGCGGGAGCGTTAGATGACGGGGCGCGAGGCTTGGAGCTTGGGGCGTGGGATCGAAGAGTGAACGACCACTGTTGCCGCCGGCAAGAACTTGCCGTGGATGTGACCTGGTTCGCGTGAGCACGAGATCTTCCCTCACCCGCACGCTTCGCTCTGCGGGCCTCTCCCCAAAGGAGAGGCGAGCGGGATGCGAGCATTCGCTCGTCTTCTTGCCCGAGCCCCACGCCCCAAGCCTCGAGCCTCGTCGATGGCACATCACTTGCTAACTCTCTGGCAGGTCAATTTCTCGACGAACGTTGCGATTCGATGACTGCGCCGATTCACAACACCTTTTACGCAGACCCGCAGGGGTTGAATGCGCTTCGCAACGACGCGAAGGCGCAGGACCCCGCTGCGTTGAAGGAAGCGGCGAAACAATTCGAGAGCTTATTCACGCAGATGCTGCTCAAGAGCATGCGCGAGGCGAATAAGTCGTTCGGCGAGTCGATGTTCGGCAGCGATCAGTCGGAGTTCTATCAGGACATCTTCGATCAGCAGATGGCTGTGCATCTATCGCAAGGACGCGGATTGGGACTTGCAGAGCTGCTGGTGAGGCAGCTGCAAGTGGGCTTGGGGCGTGGAGCTTGGGGCGTGGGGCCTGAGGGTGAATCTGCACGGGCGCACCACGAACCTGCAGATCTCAGTTTTCATTCCTCATCCTCGCGCGATGATCGGAGCTCGAGCCAGAACACCCTGAGCGCTGCGACTGCTGTGTCTTCAGCTTCTTCACCCAAGTCCCGAGCTCCGAGCCCCGAGCCCTCTAAGCTCGATTTCATTCGAAACATCTACCCATATGCCAAAGCCGCCGCGCGAGAGCTTGGCGTCGACGCGAACGCGCTATTAGCTCAAGCAGCTCTGGAGACGGGTTGGGGCAAGTCGATTCCTTGTACTGCGGACGGCCAGTGCAGCTTCAATCTGTTCGGAATCAAGGCGGGATCGCAGTGGTCGGGCCCGACCGTCAATGTGACGACGCTCGAGTTCGAAGACGGCCTTCCGGTTCGGAAGGTCGAACGTTTCCGGGCGTATGCGTCGCCTGCCGAGTGCTTCCGCGATTACGTGCGGCTGATCGGTAACAGCGCCCGTTATGCAAGTGCGAAGGGCGCGGGCGATGACGTCACTGCCTTCGCAGCGGCGCTGCAAGAGGGCGGCTACGCGACCGATCCGAGCTATGCACGCAAGCTCGTCGCAGTCGCAGCCCAGGTCAGCAAGCTGGCAGGAGACGTATGAATATGAGAAGCGAGGGCTCTGGGCTCTGGGCACTGGGCATCGGTCGGAATCGCGCGCGGGCGCGCGCATCTCGTTTGCCTCTTTTTGGGGAGAGGCGCGCAGAGCGAAGCGTGCGGGTGAGCGGAGTGGTACGAAGGGAATGCGCGACGCGCCTTGAACTCTTCACCTCCTCCTTAGCCCTGCCACGCAATGCAGGGGAGGGGATCGCTTTCACCTCTACGTACAGTCTACAGCCTACAGCCTACAGCCTTGCGACGCGCAGGGCGCGGAGCACCACCCATGGCTGATCTCCTCCGTACCGGTCTTTCCGGCTTGCTCGCGTTTCGCCGCGCTCTGGACACGACGAGCCACAACATCGCGAACGTCTCGACCGAAGGCTACAGCCGGCAGCGGGTGGAGATTTCCACGCGTCCGGCGACATTGTTCGGCAACGGGTGGGTTGGCAATGGCGCGACGGTGGACACCGTCCGGCGCGTCTACGACGACTTCGTCGCGATGCAGGCACGCACGACGGCGAGCAGCTACTCGAGACTCGATGTGTTTGCGGGCAATGCCGAGCGCATCAACAACATGTTCGCCGATCCGGAAACGGGGCTCACGGCGACGCTGCAGAAGTTCGTGAATGCGTTTCAAGGCGTCGCTAACGCACCTTCATCGATTCCGGCACGCCAAGTGCTCTTGAGCGAGGCCAACGCGCTCGTCGCGAAGCTGGAATACTACGAAGACCGGCTTGCCGACATGGATCGCGAGGTGAACGCGCGCCTCAGGAGCGAGGTCGCGGAGATCAATGCCCTCGCGCAGGGCATCGCACGGCTGAATGAGGAGATTTGGGCCGGCACCGCGCGCGGCGGCGGGCAGCCCCCGAACGACCTGCTCGACCAGCGCGACAAGCTGCTCGATCAGCTCTCCCAGAAGGTATCGATCAACGTCGTCATGCAGGACGGCGGCGTCATGAATGTATTCATCGGCAACGGCCAGCCGCTCGTGCTCGGAACGGCGGCCAGCGAGCTCACGGCCGTGCAAGATCCTTTCGACGCGTCACGCTTGAACGTCGGCCTCCGCACGGGCGGAGGCATTGTCGATATCACTCGCAATATCAGCGGAGGCGTGCTTGGCGGTCTGCTGGACTTCAGGCGGGAAATGCTAGATCCGGCGCACAACGCTTTGGGTCGTTTCAGCATCGCGCTCACCGACATCGTGAACTCACAACACCATGCGGGCATCGATCTGACGGGTGCGCTCGGCGGCGACTTCTTCGGCACGAGCGCAGTCGAGGTGCTCGACCGTGCTGGAAACGCCGGAACGGGTTCGGTCGCAGTGACGCGCTCCGACGTCGGCGCTCTGACGACCCGAGACTACGTGCTCGAGCTCACTGCGAACGGTTGGGAGCTACGAGATGCAGACACCGGCGCAAGCGTGGCCATGACGGGCACGGGTACGGCCGCCGATCCTTTCGTCGCGGACGGGTTGGAGATCGTCGTCGACGGGGCAGCAAGCGTCGGCGATCAATTCATGATCCGGCCGACGCGTACGGCGGCGGACGGACTCAGCGTGCTCATCTCCGATCCGTCGCGCATCGCCGCCGCGGCACCGATTCGAACGTCGGTCGGTACGAACAATACAGGCGATGCAACGATCTCCGCAGGCGAAGTGATCGATAGTACGAATCCCGACCTGCGTACGCCGGTCACGATCCAGTTCCTGACACCGACGACTTATTCGATCAACGGCGTGGGCAACTATCCGTACACGAGCGGCGCCGATATCGAGGTGAACGGTTGGCGCGTGCAAATCTCTGGTACGCCAAATGCCGGCGATGAGTTCACGGTAAGCGACAACACAGGCGGTACGGGTGACAACCGTAACGCACTGCTGCTCGCGGACGCGTTGCAGCGGCCGGTGCTCAATAACGGGACGACCTCGCTTTCGGCTGGTGTCGGCGAGTTCGTCGCAGGCATCGGTGTGGCGACACGCCAAGCGCAGGTCAGCCGCGACGCGCAGGAAGCCGTACATAGCGAGAATCTTGCGATGCTCGCCAGCATCTCGGGCGTCAATTTGGACGAGGAGGCAGCGAACCTGATCAAGTATCAGCAGGCGTACCAGGCAGCGGCGCAGCTCATTCGAGTTGCGGATACTTTGTTCCAAACGCTGTTGGGAGCGACCCAACGTTAGGCTGTAGGCTCTAGGCTGTGG
>DATCLP010000602.1:0-5693 GCA_036563855.1 Steroidobacteraceae bacterium
GTATCAACGGGCCGGTCACGAACGAGGAATACGTCCTTCCTGAGGGCGAGGTGATCATCACGCGCACGGATGTCGGCGGCAGGATCACCTACGCGAATCAAGCCTTTCTGACGAGCAGCGGTTTCAGCCTCCAAGAGTGCATGGGCGAACCGCAGAACATCGTTCGTCATCCCGACATGCCGCGCGAAGCGTTCGCGGACCTCTGGAAAACGATCAAATCGGGATTGCCTTGGACGGGCATCGTCAAGAATCGCCGCAAGAACGGCGGCTTCTATTGGGTGCGGGCGAACGTCACGCCGATCGTCGAGAACGGGAAGATCGTCGGCTACATGTCCGTGCGTGTGAGGCCGACAACCGAAGAGGTTCGGTTCGCCGACGACTTGTATCGCAAGATGCGCCAGGGCGAAGCGAAGCATGTGCGTCTCGAGCAAGGCGAGGCCGTCGATTGCCGCTGGCTGCCTCGTGTCATTCATGCGCTCAACGATTCGAGCATCGCTCGGACGGCACTCGTGTTCGGTACGCTGCTGGCAGCTTCGTGCGGGCAAATGCTGGTTTGGCTCTGGCCGGAAGGCTCTGCCGTTCGAGGCTATGGTCCGATGTTCGGCGCAGTCGGCGCAGCGCTCAGCTCGGCCGGCTGGATCTACTACGTGACGCGCATCATTCATCCGATCCGGCATGCCAAGGATGTCGCAATCCGAATTCTCTCGGGCGACATGCGTGCGACCTTTCCGGCTGCTCGCGAGCGCGACATCGACCGCTTCATGCGCGTGCTGAATCAGATGAATGCGAAGCTCGTCGGCGTGCTGCGGGACACGCGTCTCGGCATCGAGCGGGCGCTTCATGGCGCAGAGCAGATCGAGCAGGCAAACGTCGAGCTGTCGCGGCGAACGCAGGCAAATGCGGCAAGTCTCGAGGAAATGGCTGCATCCATGGAAGAGCTGTCATCGGCCGTGCAGCAGAACTCGGTGAATGCGCAGCAGGCCAACGTGTTGAGCGGCGAGGCATTTCAAGTGACCGAGAAAGGCCGCGAGGTCGTGCAGCAGGTCGTCGAGCGAATGGGGAGCATCGCCGATTCGTCGCGCAGGATGTCGGACATCGTCACGCTGATGGAGAGCATCACGTTTCAGACGAATCTGCTTGCATTGAATGCTGCGGTGGAAGCGGCGAGAGCAGGCGAGTCGGGCCGCGGATTTGCCGTCGTTGCACAAGAGGTACGTGCGCTCGCGCAGCGCTCTGCGAACGCCGCAAGAGAGATCAAGACGCTGATCGAAGATTCGCTCGAAAAGGTCGACGACGGCGTGCAATTGGTGAATCGAGCCGGCGAGACGATGGAGACGGTCGTGAAGTCGGTTCGGCTCGTCACGAATCTCGTCAGCGACATCATGGCGGCGAGCCACGAGCAGTCCGCCGGCATCGAGCAAGTCACCCGAGCGGTGTCCGACATGGATGCGGTAACGCAACGGGATTCGGAGCTGGCGGAGCAGTTGGTCGACGTGGTGCGGGAGCTGCGGTTCCAGGCGGGCCGGATGCTGGAAGCCATCGCGGCGTTCGAGGTCGAGAGTTCGGAATCCAAAGTGCTCGTGATAAAGCCGCTCGCCGCGGAAGGCGGCAGGGATTCGGGTCGCCAATTGGAGCAAGCGGCTTGAGCCGTGCCGATCAGGATTCGTCGAGCTCGGTCTTCGTTCGGACAGGCGTATTCATGAGCTCGGCGGCGATTCGGGCGTTCTCCGCGGTCGACCCGAACAGCGCGCGCGACACGTCGACGATGCGCATGCGGTGCGAGCGGGCGTACGAGCGCAGGTGATTGAAAGCCGCTTCGCGCGAGAGCTGCAGACGCTCCATGATGATGCCGATCGCGGTATTGATGTCGCGTTCCGCGAGCAAGGCAGCACGCATGCGTTCCTCGTTGATCCGGAGCTGCGCGAGCTCCTCGGCGCGCGAAATCATCGCGTGAACGGCGCGCACGAAATCTTCGCTGCCGACGGATCTCGGCAGGTAGCCGATTGCGCCTGCCTCCGCCAAGTCTTCCGCGGTCGGACCGGATTCATGCGCCGACAGGAACACCGAATGGATGCGATGGCGAGAGAAGAGCGTCGTCGCGAGCGCCAGTGATGCATCGTAGGCGCGGTCGTGACACAGCACCGCCAAACCGACGCTGTTCGTTCCGACCAGCTGCAGAGCTTCTTGCGGATCGAGAGCCACGAGCACCGTCAAACCGGCTCGTTCCAACGCGGCAGACAGCTCAGCGATTCGCGCCTTATCCTTGTCGACGATTAAGACTACTTTCGGCTTGGTAGGCGTCGTTCCCCGATTGTCGGGCATACGTTGGATCTTCGATGGCAGCCGACACGCGGAAGGGCCACACAAAGGGCGCCGCAAGTGTCGAAACCAGACTTGTGAATCACCGCAGGGAAAGGGCGGATGTAACGGGTCGATTGCTTCGAGGACGGGCGCTCTAATGGCGGCCTTCGGCAATCGTGTGTTGTGTACGAGCGTAGGGGTCGCTTGTGCGGGTGTCAACGAAGGGGGCGATCGCTTGCACCTTTGGTCAGGTCATTCTTGCCGCGATTTCGAGCGCATGTCGGATTCGGCAAGAACTCGTTCAGGCTGTAGACCGTAGGCTGTAGGCTGTAGTGAACGCGCGTCCGCGCCCCCTCTGCGCTCCGCGCGTCCTGGCTGCCGCCTGTAGCCTGTCGCCATTTCTTGCCAGAGCCCAGCCGCCCAGTGCCCAGCGCCCTTACAGCAATAGATCCATCTGCTTCACATCCCCGATCACTTGCTCGAAGTTCAGCCCGAGCGTGTCGAGGATAGGTTCGGCGACGGGTTTTACTTGTTTGATGACGTAGTGCTCGCGGTCGAGCGGGCTTTGGACGTTGTCGATCGGTTCGGGACCGTTCGTCGTCATGACGTAGCTGATCGAGCGGCCGTTCGTGGCGCTCGATTTGCGTGCGGCGGCGACGTGCGGAGGTGTCGTCGCGGTGTACTCGTCGGCATCCTTGCGTAAATTCTTGCGGTAGACGAGCAGGTCATCGAGCTTGCCGCTGCGCACCTGTTTGACGATGTCGGCGAGATAGGTGTCGACGGGTTGGTCGGTGAAGAGGCGCTGATAGAGCTCGCGTTGCACTTCTTTGGCGAGCGCCGTCCAGTCGCTGCGAACGACTTCCATGCCGACGAACTCCACGGTGTGCTGCCCATCCTTTCCTTGCTTGAGTCCTGCATAGCGCTTGCTGGCACCGCGGCCGCTGTGACGGGCGCGCGATAGGAACAATCGCAGGTACAGCTTTTCGTACTTGAGCTCGAGCCTGCTCGTCACGCGCCAGCGCTGCTGGATGTACGCCGCAAGATCGGCGGTCAGCTTGCGCGCTAGCTCGATGCCTTCGTCGCGAGCTCGCTCCGGATCCTCGATGTCCGAGCGCACGAACAAGCTGTCCGTGTCGCCGTAGAGCACCGTGAAGCCTTTCGATTCGAACCAGCGCTTCGACCAGAGCAGCATCTCGCGGCCCATGCCGGTAATCGAATTCGCGAGCGCCGGGTTGTAGAAGCGGCACGCAGGCGTGCCGAGCACGCCATAGAACGAATTCATGAGGATCTTGATCGCGTTCGAGGCGACGTCGTCGCCGGCTTTCTTCGCTGCTGCCCGCCGCGGAAACAGCTCGTCGAGCAAGCGCGGCAGAATCGCCGGCTCGCGGCGGAATTTTCCGCCCGGCGTTTCGATCAGATCCTCATCCGCGCGCGGGTTTTCGACATACGACAGCGGGTCGATGTTGAACGTGCGAATGACGCTCGGGTACAGGCTCGTGAAGTCGAACACCCAGACGTTGCGATGCAGGCCAGCTGTGGGTTCGAGCACGTAGCCGCCTTGCTGCGCGAGATGTACGCGCGAGTCGTCGCCGCGGACCGAAGGTGCGACGAGGCGTTTGCGTTCGAGCTCGCTCAAGTACACGAAATCGAACGAGGCGATGCTCGCCGCGACTCGATCCGGCGTCATACCGGCGAGCTCGCTGCGCGCGAAGGCGAGCCTCACGAGGTCGAGCTTTTCGACGATCTGATATGCCAGCCGCGCATCGGTGCGGGCGTAGAATGCGAAAGCGGGCAGATCGTGCGCGTAGTTGTGCAGGATCTCGCCGATCCGGTCGCGCACATCGCCGCGCACGGCCTTGCCTTCGCCGAGCACTTTGCGGGCGACGGCATCGAGGGAGTAATCCTCCATACGCACGAATGCACCGCGCAGTAGGTCGATGCCGTCGAGTACGAGCCGCCCCGGGATCGTCGCCTGTCCGCTGCCGAAATAGCCTTCCGGTTTGCGTAGCCGCAAAGCGCCTGAATCGCGACCGAACTCGAATGGATGCCTGACGCGTGCCGCGATCTTCTGGAGCATCGCGAAATCGAAGTCGATCGTGTTCCAGCCGGTGATGACGTCCGGATCGAACTTCGCGATGCGTTCGCAGAAGGTTTGCAGCGCGGCGTATTCGGATTCGCAGCGCGTCGCCCTTTCGGGCATCGGCCGGCCTGTCTCATCGACGATGAGCACTTCGTCGAGATCCGGTGCGAACATCGAGATCGCCAGCAGACGGTCGCCGTCGGTTTCGATGTCGAACGAGAACACGCGCGGCTCGACTTTGACGGCGGCGGGGCGGAGTGCCGGGTTGTCGAATACGAGCAGCCCGCGCCGACCTTCGCTCGGTTCGCCCTCGATCTCGCAGCCGCCTTTGACGTTGCGTTCGATCAGGTAGCGGACGGCGAAACGAACGTCGGCCTCGTAGGTGTCGATGCCTGCGGCGTGCAGGCGGTCGCGAATCGGCGGCACATCACCGGGCTCGATCGTCTCGATTCGGCAGACCGGTTCGCCGCCAAACGTGCGCTTGTCGGTCGGAATCGGTACCGGCGTGCGCAGCGCTCGGGCGCGCTCGACATCGGCCGCGCGTATATAGAAGTGAGGACGTTGCCGGTCGTCGCGCACGAGGAAGGCGCGGCCGTTTTCCAGACGCCCATATATATGTATGACCGGTACACGGCCGCCGTCGGCGCCGGTCTGAACCCGATACGTGGTTTGGAGAATGAATCCGCGGTAGCTCACGCGACGAATTGTGCGGGAGCGACCGCGAGCTTGCGAGTCGAATTCCGGCGACGAGAGTGATCGGGTCCGGCGGAGCCCGCCAGACCCGTGTAAGGATCATCCCTGAAGAATCGGCGTCAATGCCTTGACGATGCGCTCCAATTGCTCGGTCGTCGTCATGGACGAGAGCAGCTTGCTGAAACGAGGGTGCTGCACGCCCGAGACGATGTACTGCCAGCGATACGCGCGCAGTACGCCTTCGCGCAGCCGTTGCTGCTGCTCGGCATCGAACGAAGCACCGCTCGCTGCGATGAAATAGTCGACGTCGGTGGCGGACTGCGCCTGGAGAATGCCGTCCACGGCAACGACGAGATCGATGAGATCGTCCACGGCGCGATCGCGTTCGGCATCGTCGATGCGGGCATTCTCGGCCTTCCACTCGAGCTCATCGAGCACCGCGTGCTGACATTCCTCTTTCCAATGGTAGAAGAACACGTCCTTCCACAGCGGGCAGATGTTCTCTTCCGGCGCGATGCTTTCCTCGAAATGTTTCTGCACGAAGAGCTCGATGTGGCAGATGAGCGCGAGCACAGCCCACGTGCGCTTGCCGAGCACTGCGCGCGCGACCGCATTCGGG
>DATCLP010000603.1:0-2421 GCA_036563855.1 Steroidobacteraceae bacterium
CACCGGAAACAGGCCCTCCGGATCGGCACCGGAGCGCGTGAACTCGTCGGTGTGACAGACTCCGGTCGCCTTGATCTCGACGAGCACCTCGCCCGCCTTCGGTCCGTCCAAATCCACCGTCGTCACTTCGAGCGGCTTGCCCGGAGCATATGCAACTGCGGCACGTGTCTTCATAGCGTCAACCCATAGCAGACGAATCGGAGCCCGGATTCTGCATCGCACGCGCGCCGCCCGCCATCTGCGAGCCCCACGATTGCGCCTAAGGCATTCAACCTACGCACGCTGCAGCAGGAGCTGCCGCTTTCAAGGATGTAGGTTCGGAGATGCGCTTGCTATGCTGAAGCGATCTCATCGTGGAGCACACCCATGGCTGCTACGCAATCAAACATGCTCGAGCTCGGCACGCTGTTGCCGGCCTTCCGCCTGCGAGACTTCAACGGCAAACCGTTTTCGACCGACGATTTTCAGGACGCACCGGCAATCGTTGTCGCGTTCATCTGTCCGCACTGCCCGTTCGTGAAGCATGTGCGGGAGGAATTCGCGCGGTTTGCACGCGAATATCAGGAGAAAGGTGTCGCGGTCGTCGGAATCAATTCCAACGATCTCGAGGCTTATCCGCAGGACGGACCGGAAGGCATGGCGGAAGAAGCGCGCAGTGCGGGCTACACGTTTCCGTATCTGCTCGACGAATCGCAAGATGTTGCGCGCGCATTCCGCGCAGCGTGCACACCCGATTTCTATTTGTTCGATAAGACGCGACGTTTGGTGTACCGCGGCCAATTCGACTCGAGCCGTCCAGGGAACAACATTCCCGTCACGGGTAGCGATCTACGCGCAGCGACCGACGCTGTGCTGGCCGGTAAACCCGTTTCGGAAGATCAGCGGCCGAGCATCGGATGCAACATCAAGTGGAAGCCGGGACAGGAGCCGACGACATGAGAGCGTGACCCCTTAGCAAGGGCTCTGGGCTCTGAGCAGAAGAGTCGATGCATGAAGCCAATGATCGCTATCAACTATCAACCTCAGCTGAGTTGTAGAATGCGCGACAGCGTCGCCTCCTACAGCCTGCAGCCTACAGCCTAGAGCCTCGAGAGATGCCTACCGGTTCCTGTCTATGCGGCGTCGTCCGCTTCCAAGTTTCCGGCCCGTTCAAGTGGATGACCCACTGCCACTGTTCGATGTGCCGCAAGCATCACGGCACGTTGTACGGCACCACGCTTGGCGCCGATCCGCAGAACTTTCGTTGGCTGAGCGGCACGGAAGACATCGTGCACTTTCGCTCATCGGCCGCCGTCGAGCGGCCATTCTGCAAGCATTGCGGTTCGACCGTGCCGGGTGTCGGTGCTACCGCCGTCGTGATTCCCGCCGGCACGCTACAGGACGATCCCGGCATCAAACCTCGAGCGCACATCTTCGTGAGATCGAAGTCGCCGATGTGGGCGATCAACGACGAGCTTCCGCAATTCGAGGAGTATCCGCCGGGATTCGGCACGCCGATCGAGAGCACCCGTGCACAAGAAGTGGCTGCTTCCGAGAAGCTGACCGGCAGCTGCCTGTGCGGAGAGGTAGCGTACGAGCTCGACGAAACCCCGCAAAAGATCGCGCTTTGTCATTGCACGCGCTGCCAGCGCAGTCGTGGAACGGCGCACGCGGCGAATGTATTCGTGCGGCAGGAAAATCTACGCTGGACGCGCGGCGCCGATCGCGTCACGACGTATAAGTTGCCCGATGCGCAGCTCTTCGCGACTGCATTCTGTGCGAGCTGCGGCAGTCTCCTGCCCGCGCTGTTCGCAGGCATCAAACGTTACAACATCCCTGTCGGATCGCTCGACCGGCCGCTCGATGCCAAACCTCGGTTGCACATTTGGGTGAGCTCGCGCGCGCCCTGGCACACGATCACAGACACACTGCCGCAGTTCGCGGAGATGCCGCCGAGGGAGCAGGTGAAAGAACTAATGTTCTGAATTGAGAATTGAGAATGAGAATTGGCAATAAAGAAGTCGGCGTCGCTAGCGGCGTGGTGAAAACGATAGTGCCGCCTGTCGTTCTCAATTTTCAATTCTCAATTCTCAATTGCGCCGCGCTCGGCACTGAGCGTGGCGCGCTACTCGTGTCTCAACGCTTCGATCGGATCGAGCTGCGCGGCACGCCGTGCCGGAAAATAGCCGAAGACGATGCCGACCGCCGCTGAGAAACCGAACGCCAACAGCACAATGCCGAGATTCAAGACGAACGGCAGCTTGAAGAAATAAGTTGCGACCGCGCCGACGCTCAGCCCGAGCACGATACCGATGATGCCGCCGAGCGTCGCCAGCACGACCGCTTCGATCAGAAACTGCAGCAAGACGTCGCGCGCCATTGCACCGACTGCCAGACGCGTGCCGATCTCGCGTGTCCGTTCGGTCACGGACACGAGCATGA